>DAIEML010000133.1 GCA_027349615.1 Ignavibacteriales bacterium
TATTAAATCAAATGATGCTGTCGATTCTCTTCAATTAGCTAATACTGCTGCGGGATGTACAGCATCTTACAATGATTTGAAAAACTTTAACAATTTGAAGAAAGATGTTCTCTCACGATATAATTAAAAAAAGAATTCTTGTCGTTGGTGCAAACGGCATGCTTGGACAAAGAACGGTTAAATTTTTTCCAGCCAAGAGAACGTTCAGGTTCTTGCATGTTCGGTTGAAACTAAATTTGTTCTAGATAACATTGATTATATATGCTGCGATCTGACTAAAAAAGATAGTATAAAAGATATTGTTTATGATTTTTATCCTGATATAATAGTTAACGCCGCTGCTTATACTAATGTTGACAAAAGTGAAATTGATAGAGAACTTGCCTGGAAAATAAATGTTAAAGGAGTTGAATATCTCGCAGAAACTTGTCGCGTTATAGATGCTCACTTAATTCACATTTCTACAGATTATATTTTTGATGGGGCTAAAGGTCCTTATAATGAAACGGCAACTCCAAATCCGCTTGGTTATTACGGACGTACAAAACTTGCAAGCGAAAACGCCTTAAAAATTAGCGGTTCGATTAATACAATTTTAAGAACCAATGTCCTTTATGGTGCTGCAGACAGCCGTCCGGACTTCGTTAGATGGGTTGTCAATTCATTACGAAATAAAAATCAAATTAGAATCGTTGTTGATCAAATTAATAATCCCACTTTTATAGATGATCTCGTTCAAGCTATCAGCAAAGTTATTGAGTTTGGAAAACAAGGAATCTTTAATATCGGAGGAAAAGAATTTCTTTCTCGATATGAATTTACTTTAAGAATTGCTGACTTTTTTAATCTGGATAAAAATTTGATTATTCCGATCGAAACAAAAGAATTAAATCAGCCTGCGCCTCGCCCATTAAAATCCGGATTGATAATTCTTAAAGCAGTAACTGAACTCGACTATCACCCTAATTCGATTTTGGAATCATTAGCATTAATGAAAAGAGAGCTTAACTTATGAAAAATTATTTATCAAAATATTTTATCTTTATATTTATTTTTAGCGCACCACTACTGATTAAAGCACAAGATAAATTTCCTGAATGGGCGAGAGGAATTGTTTGGTATCAGATTTTCCCGGAAAGATTTGCCGACGGCGATGTAAAAAATGATTCAAGTCTTATTGACAAAGTTGAAATCGAAGCGCATAAAAATATTCCCAGCTGGCACGTTACAAAGTGGACGAGCAACTGGTTTGCCGAATCTAATTGGGAAAAAGATTTAGGCGGAAATTTTCAAAGTCATCTTTTTGAGCGAAGATATGGCGGTGATCTTCAGGGAATTATTAATCATTTGGATTATCTAAAAAATCTTGGTGTTGGAGCAATTTATTTGAATCCAATCTTCGATGCAATATCTCTTCATAAATATGACGGTTCAACTTATCATCATGTTGATGTAAATTTTGGGCCTGATCCTGAAGGCGACAAAAAAATTATTGCATCCGAAAATCCTGATGATCCATCAACATGGAAATGGACTTCCGCTGATAAATTATTCTTAAAATTAATTCAAGAAGTTCATAAGCGGGGAATGAAAATAATTATTGACGGTGTTTTTAATCATACCGGGACTCATTTCTGGGCGTTTCAAGATATAATAAAGAATGGAGAGAATTCTAAATATAAAGATTGGTATGAAATTAAGTCGATTAAAAATGTTGCAGATAATAAAAATGAATTAGAATATGTCGGCTGGAATGGAGTTAAATCATTGCCGATATTTAATCGCACTGAAGATGATCTTAATGCTGGCCCTAAGCAATATATTTTTAATGCTACAAAAAGATGGATGGATCCTAATAACGATGGCTTTACCGGCGATGGAATTGATGGCTGGCGTTTGGACGTTGCTAATGAAATTCCATTGAAGTTTTGGTACGATTGGAGAAATCTGGTGAAATCAATAAATCCTCAAGCAATAATTATTGGAGAACTCTGGGGACTTTATCCGCAATTTATAACCGGCAATGGCCCGTTTGATGCTTTAATGAATTATAATTTTGCTTTTGCAGTTAATGATTTTTTCATCGCTAAAAAGAAAAAAATTCCTACTTCAAAATTTATAAATGATTTACAAATTATTGACCGAACTTATCCGAAAGAAAATTTAGATTTGCTTCAGAACTTAGTCGATAGTCATGATACCGAAAGAATTTCATCGATGATTGCAAATCCTGATAGACAATTTGATCACGATGCAAATCAAAGAAATCCAAATTATAATCCAGGCAAACCCGATTCAATTGATTATCAAACTCAAAAACTTATTGCTGCGTTTCAGATGACCTACCGCGGCGCTCCAATGATTTATTATGGCGATGAAGTTGGAATGTGGGGCGCAGACGATCCGAACGATAGAATGCCGATGGTTTGGGGTAATTTAAAATATGATAACGAAGTAATAACTACTGCTTCTGGATTTAAAAAAGGTTTTGGATCTTATAAAGTCGAACCGAATTATGATCTGCTTTCATTTTACAAAAAAGTAATCCAAATAAGAAATAATAATGATGCGTTAAAGTTTGGAAGCCTTTCCTTTTTATATTCAAATGATAAAAAATATTCTTTTGCCTTCGAAAGAAAATATAAAGATGATAAAATTATAATAGTTTTCAACTTAGGAAATGAAACTGACAATATTGAAATCCCAGTCGAAGGTAAAAAACTTTTATATGATGAATTACTCACTAACGAAACTGGCTCGCTTGCAGGTTCTTCAGAAATTGGCGGCGTATTGATGATTCAAATTCCTCCGCAGTCTGTGAAAATCTATAAGTTACTTTCTATGAAATAAAACTAATCGAAAATTATTTCTAGAAAAATTTTCACAAATATCTTCCTTCTGAATTGCGGTTCAAGAAACCGGCATCAATTTTAAAATTATTATTCATACCACAACCATTTCAAGTTTTGTTAGTCTAATATTGAAACGATAACGATTTATTATGAGAATATTTTTACTCCTTTCTATTGTAATATTTGTTCCCTTTTTTATGTTTGCGGGAGAATCCGACTCTGCTGTTGCGAAAAAAGCAATTATTATTCACGCAGAACGAACTGATGAACCAATAAAGGTCGACGGAATACTGGATGAAAGTATTTGGGAAAATAATTTTTCTATAGATAACTTCACCCAACGAGATCCTAATGAAAATACAAAGCCATCCGAAAGAACCGAGGTGCGAATTGTTTATGACAACGATGCAATTTATATCGGTGCGAGAATGTACGATTCATTTCCCGATTCTATCGTTGCTAATTTAGCTCGCCGCGATGTGGATATTAATTCTGATATGTTCGAAGTTTTTCTCGATCCATATTTCGATCATCAGACAGGATATTATTTTGGAATTAATGCTGCCGGCACTCTTTACGATGGAACTTTATATAATGACAGCTGGAATGATAATTCATGGGATGGCGTGTGGGAAGGTAAAGCTCATATTGATGACAAAGGATGGACTGCCGAAATCAGAATTCCTTATTCGCAGCTGCGTTTTAAATTAAAACAGGACGGAAACATTTGGGGAATTGATTTCGAAAGAATAATTGCTCGTAAACATGAACAAGATTACTTAGTTTACATTCCGAAAAACAGCAATGGCTTTGTTTCCAGGTTTGCGGAGTTAGTTGGAATAAAAAATATTAATCCTCCAAGTGATTTTGAAGTGCTTCCATACATAACAACAAAAGCAGAATATTCTGACGGCGGCAACGGAAATCCATTTAATAACGGATCGATGTATACGCCGAGTTTTGGCGCAGATATTAAAATGGGATTGGGAACTAATTTAACCTTAAATGCTAGTATAAATCCGGATTTTGGACAAGTGGAAATTGATCCTGCTGTAATTAATCTTAGCGATGTTGAAACTTATTTTAATGAGAAACGCCCATTCTTTGTTGAAGGTTCTAATATTTTTGAATTCGGGCGCGGAGGAGTAACAAATTATTGGAATTTTAATTGGTGGAATCCAAGTTTCTTTTACAGCAGGCGAATCGGAAGAGCACCGCAAGGTTCAATTCCATCTGCAGATTTTATTAATGAACCAACAGGTACTCACATTCTCGGAGCTGCAAAAATTACCGGAAAGTTTGATGATGATTGGAATGTCGGCTTAATCCAAGCAGTTACTTCAAGAGAAAATACAGATTATCAAATTGCAGGACAAAAATATTCAACCGAAGTTGAGCCGCTGACTTATTACGGTATTTTGAGGCTGCAAAAAGAAATAAACAAAGGTCATCAAGGAATCGGTATAATCTCAACTTTTACAAATAGATTTTTTAAAGATCCGGTTTTAAAAGATCAATTAAACAGTAATGCGTTTGTTGCTGGCTTAGATGGCTGGACATTTCTTGATTCATCCGGGACATGGGTTATGAATGGATGGTTTGGATCAAGTTTTGTAAATGGAAATAAAACTGATTTAACAATGTTGCAAACAAGTTCGCGTCATTATTTTCAACGGCCAGATTCAAAATTGTTGAAAGTTGACAGCAGCGCAACTAACTTGAACGGTTTTGCCGGCAGAGTTGTTTTAAGCAAACAAAAAGGAAATTGGGGAGTGAATTCTGCAATTGGATTAGTAAGCCCTGGCTTTGAAATAAATGATCTTGGATTTCTTCCAATGTCTGATGTTATCAATATGCATTTCGCTTCCTGGTATCAATGGACAAATCCAACATCATTTTATAGAAACTTGATGCTTGGCGGTGCAATTTTTCGCAACTATGATTTTGAAAGCGAAATAACTTGGGAAGGAATATTTCACAATGGAAATATTCAATTCCTAAATTATTATGGTGTAAATTGGGACTTGGCTTATAATCCCCAAACTTTAAATATAAGGGCAACAAGAGGCGGCCCTGCGATGATAAATCCTGAAGGTTATCAAGCTGATATTAATTTTAGCTCAGATTCACGTAACAATTTAGTAATTAGCATTGGCGGCGGAAATTATTTGACACATTATTCAAGTCAGTGGTACATAAATTCTGAAATCGATTTAACTCCTTCGCCAAACATTTCTTTTAGTATTATTCCTGAGCTTGATAGAAATGATGATAATGCACAATGGGTAAATTCTTATTCAGATCCATTAGCATCAGCAACTTTCGGAAAGAGATATGTCTTTGCAGCCTTTCATCAAACAACTCTTTCTGCCGGCATTCGTCTTAATTGGACATTCACTCCAAAACTTAGTTTGCAGCTTTATGCTCAGCCATTAATTTCATCAGGTGATTATAGCAGCTTCAAAGAACTTGCAAAGCCGGGAACGTATTCTTTCAATGTTTATGGGCAAGGTAATTCAACTTTTAATCCGAATAATTATTCTGTCGATCCAGATGGATCAGGACCTGCACAGCCATTTACAATTGATAATCCTGATTTTAATTTCGTTTCTCTCCGCGGCAATGCGGTTTTAAGATGGGAATATAATCCTGGCTCAGTAATTTATTTTGTATGGACTCAAACACGATCTGATCAAGAAACAATCGGCGAATTTCAGCTAAATCATTCTTTCAATAGAATCTGGACTCTTCATCCTGATAATATTTTTATCATCAAATTTACTTATTGGCTTGATATATAAATTTTGTTCAGTACGTTTTTAATTGAAACTATTTTAACTCTTAAGAAAATAGTTCTTGTCATTAAAAATTACTATCACTAATTACTAATCGAATTAAGGTATAAAAATTTTTGTGTTAAAGATCATCATGCTATTTTCTATCCTTGATCTTTACTTCTCCATTCACAAATTTTACCATCAAAATAAAAGAGCAGCGCATATAATTATTTGTTAATGAATTTAGTTCGAGTTTCTTTTTTCAAAAAATCAATTAATAAATAAATATATCGTTGTTTTTTTATTTTAAATCCAAAGGAGAAATCCAGCATGAAGTACACACGAAAAGAGTTCTTTATCAAAACAATGCAAGGCGCGGCAGTTATAGCTGTTCCGTCAATACTGACATCAGTATTAGAAAGCTGCAACAACAACATAAATGGCCCAGGTAATCCCGGCGCAGCTTTGGCAAGTGTTCAGGGAACTTTATCTAATGGACAAGTAACTGTAAATATAGATTCGTCATCGCCTATAGCTAAAACCGGTACTGCTGCTATGGTTAATTTTAGTAACGGATCACTTTTAGTAGACCATCCTTCAGGCACTTCATTTAATGCTCTCTCATCTATTTGCACACATCAAGGTTGCCAAATAAATAGTTATGATTCAGGAAGTAGTCAGTTCGTTTGTAATTGCCACGGTTCAAGATTTGATGTAAATGGAAATGTTGTGCAGGGTCCAGCCGGTTCACCGCTTCAAAAATACGCAACACAAGTTGTGAACAATCAACTGATAATTAAAGTCGGTTAAGTTAAAGTTGAGCAAGTAAATATTCGGTTTCCACTTTTAGATAAGTGCTAAGTTAATTATTTTTGCTCTGTAAAACTTGGAAATAAACTTTATCCAATTTTTAATTATAAATTTATAATTTTTAATTAC
>DAIEML010000134.1 GCA_027349615.1 Ignavibacteriales bacterium
AAAAATTTTGATTGCGAGAATTGTCCGTTCGATAAGGTGATAAGAAATTTATCAAACGAAAACGTTTTGCTGAATAACGACCAGCCGAACATCATAAATAATTTGATGGAAAAGTTACAGAATATTCACTTCGACGATAAAATTATTTATTTAAAAAATTGTTTAATCGCTAAACAAATTTTTGCCAACACTTATTTTCTCGGTATCAATCCGATTATGATAAATTTTTTGGATAACGTCAGCATTTTTATGGAATATAAACCTTCCGAAATGATTTCGATCGGGAAAAAATTTATAAACTTCATCGGTGAATGGGGAACAGTTAGTATTTCTGCTCCGATGAATTTCTCAATATATGATAAAGTAAATAACCCGGCAGATGATCCGATGAAATCAAAATGGATCGCTGTTGTTGGCGCTATTCCGCAGGAAATTTCCTTCGGAGAATTATCTAAGAATGGCTGGATCGATTTATATAAAAAGTCGGTTGGAATTTTAGATAAAATCAAAACCTCATACCCTAAAGTTGGATTAACTATGCAGGACGGCGGTGTCCAAATTAATTATCTTCATCAGTTGGTCGGTAAAGAAAAATATTTAGACATACTGCAATCTCTCGGTAAATGAGTAATGTTTTTAAAATTATTTTAAAGTCCCACAAATTTTCGTGGGATTTTTTTTGTCAATGAGTTTAAATCGTTGTATATAGCAAAAGGAATTTTTAAGTTTGTAGAAACGGGTGGGGATTTTATGAAAACAAAAATACGAAATAAATTAAGCGTTCGACTTATCATTTCAATTTCCTTGATACTTTTCAGCATCCTGGCAATTTATACTTATATAATTATAAAAAATTTAGATGGTTTTTTAACTCAAGCTCGATTTGAAAGCGCTTATAATATCAGCGATTTAATAAAAAAATCAACTCGATACAGCATGCTGCTGAACAGACGAGAAGATGTTCACCAGATAATAAAAACTTTAGGAACCGAAATTGGCGTTACCAACATCCGAATTTATAATAAACAAGGCTATATAATTTTTTCAACCGACACCTCAGAAATTTTTAAGAAAGTTGATCTTTCAGCTGAAGCCTGCATCGTTTGCCATAACAGTTCAGTTCCTTTGAAAAGCCTGACCAATCAAAGCAAAATTAGAATTTATAAAAACCCTGAGAACAAACGCGTTCTTGGTTTAATAAATCCAATTCAAAATGAACACGATTGTTCAAGCTCTGATTGCCATGCGCATTCGCCAAAAGTTCAGATACTCGGAGTTCTTGATGTTGTTGTTTCTTTAGAAAAGCTGGATCAGATAACTGCGAAAAATACCAGGGAAACAATCTTGAACGCTTTGTTAATTACAGTCGTAATTTCATTTTTTGTCGGTTTGTTCATTACGCTTTTAGTGAATAAGCCAATTAAAAAAATTACTAAAGGAATAGAAGAAATTGGGAAAGGAAATTTGAATTATAAAATTGAAGTTAATTCGAAAAATGAACTTGGGCAAATGGCAAAACGCTTTAATGAAATGTCAGCCAAGCTGGATGAAGCTTACAAAGAAATAAAAAATTGGTCTGAAACATTAAATGAAAAAGTGAATGAGAAAACTGAAGAACTAAAAAATATTTACAACCAGGTAAATCAAATTGAAAAATTAGCATCGCTTGGAAAGCTGTCTGCAACGGTTGCTCATGAGTTGAACAATCCTCTCGAAGGGATCTTAACTTACAGCAAATTGATAACAAGAAAATTGCAAGCGATGCAAAAAGACTCAGAATATTCCAAGTTGATTGAATATTTAGATTTAATTTCTGGTGAATCATCTCGCTGCGGAAAAATTGTTAAAGATCTTCTTTTGTTTTCGCACGGCGAAAAAGATGAGTTTGCAAAAGAAGATCTTGTAAAAATTATTGATAAAAGTGTCACGGTCATTGGCCATCATCTGGAAATTCATGGAATTGAATTACAAAAAGAATTTCCGCCCGGACCAAATGAAATATTTTGCAATGCCCAGAAAATTCAGCAGGCCATAATGTCGCTTCTAATTAATTCTATTGAAGCGATGCCGAATGGCGGCAAAATAATTGTGAAACTTACTTGGGAAAAGAATCAAGCAGTAATCAGAGTTATAGATGAAGGAACAGGAATTTCGAAAAAAGATTTACCACATATTTTCGAACCGTTTTATTCCACAAAAGAAGCTTCGACTGGAACCGGACTCGGACTTGCAGTGGTTTACGGAATTGTAGCAAATCATAACGGCTAAGTTGAAGTTGAAAAAACATCTGACAAAGGAACAACCTTTAGAGTTATATTACCTCAAAATGAAAAATTAATTGAGTAAAAAATTATGAATAGAAAAGAAAAAATTTTAATTGTTGACGACGAAAAAATTGTACGTGAATCCCTTTTCCATTGGTTTGAAGAAGAAGGTTATGAAGTTGAAACAGCCGAAGATGGTGAAACCGCATTAAAGAAATATGAAATGGTAAAATATGATCTACTTTTAGTTGATATGAAAATGCCTGGTATGAGCGGCCTGGAATTATTGAGTACGATAAAATCAATTGATAAAGATTCTGTGATAATTTTGATAACTGCATTCGCTTCTGTTCCGACTGCTATAACAGCATTGAAAAATGGCGCTTATGATTATGTTACAAAACCTGTTGATCCGGATGAACTGGCACATCTTGTACAAAAAGCACTTGAACAAAGAGCGTTGAAAATTGAAAACAAACAACTGAAGGAAAAAATTGATGAGATAATTCGCCCGGATAATTTAATTGGCGATAGCCTTCAGATGAAAAAAATTTATGAGCTGGTTCAAACTGTAGCTCCAACAGACACAACTGTAATGATCAGAGGTGAAAGCGGAACCGGAAAAGAACTTGTTGCAAAAGCAATTCATATTAATAGTAACAGAAAATATTTTCCGATTATTCCGGTTAACTGCGGCGCTTTGGCAGAAACGATTCTTGAAAGCGAATTATTTGGTCATGAAAAAGGCGCTTTTACTGGTGCGCAATTTCGGCGTAAAGGAAAATTTGAAATGGCTGACGGCGGTACAATCTTTTTAGATGAGATCGGTTCAATTTCTATAAAAATGCAGATTGAACTTTTGCGCGTCATCGAAACCAAACAATTCAACAGAGTTGGCGGCAACGAATTAATTAAAAGTGATTTTCGAGTTATCATTGCAACTAATGAACCATTGGAAGAACTTGTTAAAGCCGGCAAATTCAGAGAAGATCTTTATTACCGCTTAAATGTTTTTACAATTGTAATTCCGCCGCTGCGTGAAAGGAGATCAGATCTTCCGCTACTTGTTGATTTCTTCTTAAAAAAATTTTCTACCGCAATGAATAAGCCAATCCGTAGTGTTTCTAAAGAAGCGATGGATTTCCTCGTAAATTATGATTGGCCGGGAAACGTTAGAGAATTGGAAAATGCAATCGAAAGAGCCATGGTAGTTGGAAAGAAAGATACAATTCAAGTAGGCGATTTACCTTTTCATATTTCATCAAATCATTTTGATGCTGATAACGGAAGCAAAAGTCTTTCTTCGATGGAAAGAAAATATATTTTAAAAATATTGAATGAAAATAATTGGAACATTTCTAAAAGCGCTCAAATTTTAGAAATTGATAGAGTGACTTTATATAATAAAATTTCTAAATACAGCCTCAGTAAAATAAATAACTGATGGACATCTTCATTGCACCGATAAAATTTTCGAATTCATTATTGTTGAAAAGTATTGTTGATGAATTAAAAAGTAAGTTCGACTCAATAATAAAAGTTATCGATTTAGAAATTAATCTAGAAAATTTTTATTCTAAAGAAAGAGGGCAGTATTTCTCTACTCAAATTTTAGCCGAAGCAATTAATCTTACCGGTTCGCAAAATGGAAAAATAATTTTACTATCCGAAGTAGATATTTTTGTTCCGGTTCTCACTTTTATATTTGGGGAAGCTCAGCTTGACGGTAAACATTCTATAATATCCGTCTGCCGCCTGCACGAAGAATTTTATTCCGGAGAATCCAATGAAAAACTTTTATTAGAAAGAACATTAAAAGAAATTCTTCATGAACTTGGCCACAATTACGGTTTGCGGCACTGTTTGAATTGGGATTGTGTTATGCACTCTTCGCCTGGAATAGAGGAAGTTGATATAAAAGGAAATTCGTATTGCAGAGATTGCGCAAAACAAGTAGAAGGTTTTAAATATAATTTTTAGAATCTAATTTATTTAATTATTTCTCATTGGTGAAAATGAAGAGCAAAATAGTTTTCTGTAAATGAGAAAAAATTATTTAGAATGTTTTAATTATTTACAATTACAATCCAATTTTAATAATAATTCTTTAGTATTTAATATTTACTTTCGGAAATAAATAATAATTGATTTTCCCTCCGCTGTTAGTTTTTTCATCATTACATTCAGAGCAAAAATAATTTTTCTACCAATTAAAAATCCTAATAGAATATAAATTAAATCAGTACATTATTCTTTGGCTCATTGTTTGTATTCTAAATGATGATTAACCAATTGGGGTCCTAAGTGACTGGGATTTTGTCAAAATTAAATATTCCTAACGGAGTTTATTTTTCGAACAATAATTTATGGGTTCGAAAAAATATTTATGGATTAATTAAAGTCGGTATTAATGAATTAGCTTTAATTCAAAATAAAAATTTAATTATAGATAAAATTGTTGAAATTGAAACTACCGTTAAAAAAGGCGATTTTATTTTTAAAGCAGTTTCCGAAAAGGGAATAACTCAATATTATTCACCAATCAACGGATTGATAAAATTTATTAATCCTAATCTTCAAAGAAAAAAATCAGAGATCCATATGAGAATGATTGGATTATAATAATGCTTGCTGAAAATTTTACTAAAGATAAGTGTTCACTTTTCTCAGTTGAGAATTTTAAAAAATTAAATTCACAATATTTTAATCGCAGTTAAAAACGGAAATGTTATGAATAAAAAAGTTAAAATATTAATTGTAGATGATGAACGTGTCGTAAGGGAGTCATTATATCATTGGTTTACTGAAGCCGGTTATGTTGTTGCAACAGCTGAAAACGGCGAAATTGCTTTGAAAAATTTTATTAGAGAAAAATTCGATTTGCTTTTAGTTGATATGAAAATGCCTGGGATTGGCGGATTGGAATTATTGAAAAGAGTTAAGGAACTCGATAAAGAAGTTATAGTTATTATGATCACTGCATTCGCATCGGTTTCATCTGCAATTACTGCACTTAAAGATGGAGCTTACGATTATGTTACAAAACCTGTTGATCCGGATGAGCTTACACACTTGGTTAACAAAGCGATTGAGCAAAGAAATCTTAGAAGAGAAAATAAATTGCTAAAAGAAAATTTGGATGAAATTTCTAAATCGGAAAATATTATTGGTGAAAGTTTTTTGATGAACAAAGTTCACGAATTAATTAATTCTGCTGCTTCGACAGATTCAGCTGTAATGATAAGAGGAGAATGCGGTACTGGAAAAGAGCTTGTTGCAAAAACAATTCATTCAAAAAGTAAAAATAAATATTTCCCATTCGTATCAATTAAGTGCGGCGCTATGTGTGAAGCCATCTTAGAGAAAGAATTATTTGGTGAAGATCCCGGTACTTCAGATGGAAATCAAATAGTTCAAAAAGGAAAAATTGAACTTGTTGAAGGCGGCACTCTGTATCTTGATGAAGTAAATTCTCTTTCACCAAAGTTACAAGTTGAGATTTTAAATATTTTGGAAACCAAGCAATTTTGCAGAATAGGAAACAACAATCCTATCAATGCAAACTTTAGATTGATTACCGCATCAACAGAAAATTTGGAAAAGTTAGTGAAAGAAGGAAAATTTCGCGAAGATCTATTTTATAAACTAAATGTTTTTCCAATCTCAATCCCTCCATTAAGAGAAAGAAGAGAAGATATTCTATTGCTTGCAAAAGAATTTATTAAATTAATTTCAACTCGCGTCAGCAAACCTATTAAAGAAATTTCAAAAGATGCATCTGAATTTTTGGTTAATTACGAATGGCCCGGCAATGTAAGAGAACTAGAAAATGCAATTGAAAGAGCAATTGTAATAGGTAAAAAAAATCAAATTGAAGTTGAAGATCTTCCTTTTCAAATTGTTTCAATTCAAATTGATATTGATGAAGATAAAAAAAGTCTTTCGGCAATTGAGAAAAAACATATACTAAAAATTCTAAACGAAAATAAATGGAATATTTCTCGAGCAGCGAGTATTTTAGAAATAGATAGAGTTACTTTATATAACAAGATTAACAAATATAATCTTCATCGAATTTCTAAATAATTCCCACAAATTTTGGAAGTTTTCAAAAATCGATCATTAAATTCCAAATTCTTCTTTAACTTCTTTAAACATTTTGATTGCGAAATCTAAATCTTCTTTAGAATGTGCAGCAGAAATTTGAACTCTAATTCTCGCAG
>DAIEML010000135.1 GCA_027349615.1 Ignavibacteriales bacterium
TTGAAAGATCTAAACGGAAGCACTGATCTCCATTCTTCAGGCGGAGATATTAGCCTTCAAAATACTTCTGGAAGTACTTTGGTCTCTACTTCTGGCGGCGACATTGGAATAAATAATAATTCCGGTAATCTAGACTTGAAAACTTCTGACGGCGATATTAAAGCTAAAGGATTTAATGGAAACGTTTCAGCTTCATCTTCCGGCGGAGATATAATTCTTGAGGGAAGCAACGGACAAATTGATGCACACACATCCGGCGGAGAAATAAAATTAAATTATAACGGACAAAATATGGGAATTAAATTAGTTTCTTCGGGTGGAGATATTGAGGTTAAGTTACCAAATGATTTTAGTGCCAAGGCAAATCTTTATGCTTCGGGAGGAGACATTCAATGCGATTTTACGGGTAATAATGTTCAAAAAATTACTTCAAGCACTTATGAAGCTGATTTTAACAATGGCGGAAAAGATTTCATTGCTAAAACTTCAGGTGGTGATATTACGATAAGAAAGTAATTTGTTAGGCGCTGCTAATTTCTAGCGGCGCTAATATCTTGAAAATCATCATTACAATCTTGTAAAATTTAATTCTCTTTAATACCTTTCTTTTGAAAAATTATTTCATTTAAGCCAAAGGCTTTTATAATGGAACCACACTTAATTTATCACTTTCTAAACGATGATGAACTTCTCCGGATTTCTAATAAAATAAAAGAAACCGAAAAAATTACAGCTGGAGAAATTTGTGTTACGATTAAGGAACATCGTCACTTTTTCAAAAGGAAAAAAAGCATCAGGCAACTTGCTGAAGAGGATTTTTTCCGACTTGGGATAGATAAAACTAAAGACAAAACAGGGATACTAATTTTTATTTTACTTGGAGGAAGACAATTTTATATTCTTGCCGACAGCGGGATAAATGAAAAAGTTCCCGAAGCCACCTGGCATAACATTAAAGATGAAATGCAAAACATGTTTATAAAAGGTGAATTTAGTAAAGGAATTTTGTTCGGTATTGATGAGATCGGGAAAATTTTAAGTAAACATTTTCCGATAAAGCCCGATGATAAAAATGAAATTTCTGATAGAGTTAGAATTGAAAATTAAAAGGGCAAGATAATCATGCCCTTATATTTTAGTTTGCTTCGCGAATAAAAGGAGAAATTTTACTTACAAGCATTTGTTTAGGAACCGCGCCAATTATTCCATCTACAACTTGACCATTATTAAAAATGCCAATTGTCGGAATACTTCTTATTCCATATTTGATCGCTACTTCTTGATTTTCATCTGTATTTAATTTTACAACTTTAAGCTTACCTTGATATTTTTGTGCAATTTCATCAACTATTGGAGCTACCATTCTGCAAGGACCGCACCACGGTGCCCAAAAATCTACTAAAACCGGAACATCAGATTTTAAAACTTCCTGGCTGAAATTTGAATCTGTTCCCTCAACTGTATATTTCATATGATTTCCTTTCTTTATAGAAATAAGATGTAATTTGTCAGCAAAAGATTCGCAATTAAAAATAAGAGTTTATTTTTACTAAATTATAATTCACTTTTATTTCCAATCATTCCAAGATTTGTATGCTTGAAAGAATCTAAATATTTCAAACCGTAACCTAAAAATCTATCAATGCTTGAATGTCCAAAAATAATTACACCTGCAATTACTAAGATATAATTGTAATTCAAAGTTCCGATTAAATATAACACAACTGCAATGCCTTTGTGATGAAAAATATTATATAAAATGCCGCCGACTTTTGAGTTAATCAAATAACCAAGCATAGATATATCCGGAGTGAGAATAAGAACAGCAAACAGCCACCATGAATATCCGAGCATGTTATAAAGAAATAGTGAAAGGCAAAACAAACCGAATTCTTCGAGTTTTAAAACATCTTTCATTTTTACCTTTTTGATTATTAAAGAGTTTAATAATTGAGATTATAATTTAAATATAATTAAAAATTATTAGTCCAAATTATCTTTTGATCAAGTTGTTACAAATGAATTTACCTAAATAAAAATATTTGAGGTTTATCTTTTAGTTCTTAGATTAACTGCCAATTAATATAAATTATATTTTACGGCGGAACCTATTGTTGACTATTTCCTAAATTAATTTTGGAGTAAGAAAGAATGGGAATATCAAGAAACCTTTTGCTTTGGGGGTCAAAAAATACATGGCTGCTGCAACATGTACCAAATTATAAGTTTGTAAAGAAAGCTGTAAAAAAATTTATGCCCGGAGAAAGTTTAACTGATGCAATAAATGCGACAAAAGATTTTATGGAAAAAGGTGCATCAACCGTGTTCACACGCCTAGGTGAAAATATAAATGAAATGAGAGAAGCTGAAAATGTTAAAGAACATTATTTAGACGTTATTGAAAAAATTCATAACGAAAAAATAAAATCAGAAATTTCACTTAAACTTACACAGATTGGACTTGACCTTTCGTTTGATAAATCATTAATTTATTTCAATCAGATTGTGCAAAAAGCTAATGAGTATTCCAACTTCGTTTGGATCGATATGGAAGGGAGCGCTTACACAAAAATTACTTTAGATTTTTATCGTCAAGCAAAATTAAAAAATGAAAATTCCGGAATTTGTCTTCAAGCTTATTTGAAACAAACTGAAGAAGATATTCAGTCCTTGCTTCAGTTAAAACCGAATATTCGCCTTGTGAAAGGAGCTTATAAAGAGCCTAACAATATTGCATTTAAAGATAAAAATGATGTTGATAATAATTATCTCCTTATTGCAAAAATTCTTTTAACTCAAATTAAAGAAAACAAAATCAGAGCAGTATTCGGAACGCATGATCTAAAAATAATTAATCAAATAAAAATATTTGCCTCTGAACTAAACATTCAACATGATCAAATTGAATTTCACATGCTATACGGAATTAAGCCACGAGAACAAACTCGTTTGGTAAATGAAGGATATAATCTTAAAATTTTAATTAGTTATGGAACTGCATGGTATCCTTGGTATATGCGACGATTAGCCGAAAGACCGGCAAATGTTGGATTTGTTTTAAAGAATATTTTTTCAAATTAAATTTTTATAATAGGAAATGTAGAAAATGATAAAAGGAATTATGCCGCCGATTGCCACTCCATTTGAAAATGACGAGATAGCATTTAATAAGCTTGGTGAGAATATTTCTAAATGGAATAAAACAAAATTAAGCGGATACGTTGTATTCGGTTCTAACGGTGAAAGTGTTTTTTTAACTCGAAACGAAAAACTGAAACTAATTGAATTTGTAAGAAAAAATAAATCGCCCGATAAAAAATTAATTGCAGGAACTGGTTCTGATTCAATTAAAGAAACTATTTCTTTATCAAATGATGCTGCAAATCTTGGCGCTGATGCTGTTCTCGTTCTAACACCATCATTTTATAAATCTCAAATGAAACACGAAGCATTTATAAAATACTTTTCGGCTGTTGCTGAAGGAATCTCAATTCCTCTAATTATTTATAATGTTCCAAAGTTTACCGGAGTTAGCATTGAACCTGAAACCGTTGCAAAACTTGCTGAACATCAGAATATAATCGGCATAAAAAACAGTGATGAAAATATTGCTCACCTTACAGAAATAATACATCTTGCACCTTCAAATTTTTTAACAATTGTGGGAACAGCATCAGTTTTATATGCTGGATTATGTGCAGGTGCAGCCGGAGGAATTTTAGCTCTCGCAAACATTGCACCGAACGAATGTATACAAATATTTGATTATGTGAATCAAAGGAAACATGAAGATGCTAAAAAACTTCAGATGAATTTAATTTCAATTAATAAAGCTGTAACTTCAATCTATGGAGTGCCAGGATTAAAAGCTGCAATGGATTTACTCGGATATTTTGGCGGCAGCCCTAGATCGCCATTATCATCACTTGCTCAAGTTCAAAAAGAATTTTTAATTTCTATATTGAAAAAAAGTAATTTGTTAATTTGATATATTGTTCAACATTGATATTTAGAAAGTTTAACTGATATGAAATCGAAAACATTTATTCCACCGAATAGAATTTTAATGGGACCTGGCCCATCAAATGTTCATCCTAGAGTTCTTGAAGCTATGGCACGTTCTACAATTGGTCATCTCGATCCAAAGTTCATAGAATTGATGGATGATCTTAAATCATTATTACGATATACTTTTAAAACTGAAAATGAAATTACATTTCCAGTTTCTGGTCCGGGATCAATCGGAATGGAAACATGTCTTGTAAATTTAGTTGAACCAGGAATGAAAGTTCTCGTTTGTGTAAATGGAGTTTTTGGCGGCAGAATGAAAGACATAATTGAAAGATGTGGCGCCAAAGCTATAGTCGTTGAAGACTCATGGGGAGAAGAAATTGATCCGCAAAAATTTGAAGACACTTTAAAATCAAATTCAGATATAAAAGTAACTGCATTTGTTCATGCGGAAACTTCGACCGGCGCAAAATCAGATATAAAAACTCTAACAGAAATTTCTCATAAACATAATTGCATTGCGATTGCCGATACGGTAACATCTCTCGGTGGAATTCCCGTAAAAACAGATGAATGGAATTTGGATGTGGTTTATTCAGGGAGCCAAAAATGTCTTTCGTGCCCGCCAGGACTTTCGCCAGTTACTTTTAATGATCGAGCTCTTAATGCAATTAAAAATAGAAAATCAAAAGTTCAAAGCTGGTTTATGGATATAAATTTAATCACCAGTTATTGGGCAGGCAGCAAAAGAACTTATCATCATACTGCACCGATAAATGCTCTGTATGGACTTCATGAAGCATTGATTCTTCTTCAAGAAGAAGGGATTGAAAATGCATGGAACCGGCATCAGCGGAATAGTGAGCTATTTATTTCTGGTTTAGAAAAACTAGGATTAAATACTTTTGTAAATGAAAAAGTAAGACTACCTGAATTAATTACAGTTATTTCACCTGAAGGAATAGATGAAGCTTCTGTAAGAAATTTTCTTCTAGATAAACACAATATTGAAATCGGCGCAGGTTTAGGAGTGCTTGCGGGAAAAATTTGGCGTATCGGCTTAATGGGCTACACTTCAAATGAAGAAAATATTTCGAAATGTTTAACTGCTTTGGATGAAGCGATTTCAAAATTTAAGTAAGTATTTTTCCGAAAATATCTAGATTATTCTTTTGAATTTAATTCTAAGACTTGTTTCAACCAAAAGGGGCGGTCAGTAGTAATTCCATCAACACCAAGAGTAATAAATTTTTTTGCTTCTTCAGGATTGTTAATGGTCCAGACAAATAATTTTAATCCGGCATTTCTAACTTTTTCCACAAAATTATTGTCGATTAATTTGTTCCCTCTAATGTTCAAGCCATCAAGTCTATTCTCTTTAATTTCTTTAATCATTTGATCAGAGTTTAATTTCCAAAACCAAAACTTTTTATGCTCAATATTTCTAAGCCAGTACATTTCGTATTGAGGAAGGATTTTTTTCAATTTAGAAATTATTTCTAAATTAAAACAAATAAATTTTATTTGGTCTGTTTTTGAAGTTGAGTACTGCAATATTTTTGGAATTTCCGGTAGTATTTCTTGTCCGCATTTTATTTCTATAAAGATTTTTTTACCTGCCGGAATTGTCTGCAGAACTTGTTCAAGAGATGGTATTTTTTCGTCAACCCACTGTTCACCCTTAAATTTACCTACATCTATCTTTTTAAGTTCATCAAAAGATTCAGATTTTATTTTTTTGTATCTATCACCGGTTCTACTAGTATTGCTATCATGAATAACCGCAATTTTATTATCACCCGTTAAATGAACATCAATCTCAATAGCATCAGCATTTCTATTCCATGCAAGATTAATAGAAGCTAGTGTATTTTCAGGTGCTTCATAGGACTCACCTCGATGTGCTATTATTAAAGTTTTATTCATTTATTAAATTTTAATTCTAATTTATCAAACATAAACAAAAATCCTTCATCATATTATATATAGATAAATTGTCACTCATTTAGGAATTTTTTTTTATAAAGTATACCGAAATGTATAATCAATTATTTCAGAAAAAAAGTTTCAACTTGTATTATTAATAATTTACAAGCTGAATCAGTCTTGTAATAATCTTTATCTTTCTATAATTAACAAACAAATAATTTTCTGTTTTTATTTTTATCTATATATCTCGGAAAATAATTTTTCATATCCTAATTGATGAAAAACTTTTACAACGCTTTCTTCAAAAAGCCAAAGAGTGTTTGATTCATTTTTTCATTTTCCTTTTATGTTATTTTAATTAATAACGTATGATAATTTTTGAAAACGCATTTTCAACCAAAATTATTTAAATGAAAATTGATTTTTGTAAAAATTTACAAAACAAAATAAATGAAAGCGTATCGTATAAATTTACAACAACAAATTAAACAATGTGTCCATCAACATCAATATAAAAAAGATACATATATACC
>DAIEML010000136.1 GCA_027349615.1 Ignavibacteriales bacterium
TCGAACATTATAAAGAGTCAAAAAATGAACTGGAAATTTCTGCTTATAATCAATTAGATAAAGAAATTGCCAAGATGGAAAAAGGGTTAGGAATTCTTGCAACTTTAGGAAGTATTTCACCTTTCATCGGATTATTTGGAACTGTGGTTGGAATTATTAGATCTTTCAATGCACTTTCAATAAACAATTCATCTAATTATGCAAATGTTATGAGCGGAATTGCAGATGCACTAATCGCAACTGCTGCTGGTTTAATTGTGGCTGTTCCTGCGGTTATGTTCTACAATTATTTTGTAAAAAGGTTAAAACTAAGCATGCCGCTTTACGATGAGGCTATTCAAAAGACAATTAGAATTGTTAAAACTCTTGAACTGAGAAAGAAACATGAGACGGTATAAATTAGACGAAAAAGAATTTTCTGAAATTAATATTACACCTTTTACAGACGTTATACTTGTTGTATTAATCATTTTTATGATTACTAGCCCTTTTCTAATTACCGGCGCTTTAAAAGTTAAGCTGCCGCAGTCATCTTCAGCAGAGACAACTATAAACAATAATATTGAGGTTTACCTTAATAATAAAAATCAAATTTATTTGAATGATAAAGTTGTCGATATAACTCAGCTTCCAGTAGAATTGCAGGCAGAGTTTATTCAAAAAGGAAATCGAGATGTAATTGTAAAAGCAGATAAAGATGCTGTCTATGGAAATGTGGTTCAACTTCTTGATGCTCTGAAGAATGCGGGAGCTACAAAACTTCTTATGGCAACTTTGAAGAAACAATGATTAAATACTAATTATTTTTCATACCCTGACGTTTATTTATTTTAATTGAAATTTTTGATAATCGTCAGGGTATAATTTTGTGATAAAAGTTTCTGAATAATTAAGTTTTTATTTAATTCCGTTTGATTCAAATTTAAATAGTCATTTGTGAACTTTTATGTAAAATGAAATTACTTACTGCTAATAATCTTTCCACGTTAACATCACTATTATTCCATGCATGCTTGTTTCTTTTTTTAATCTTCACAATTAATCTTAAAAGTCCAGTAAAAAAAGATCAAGTTGTTGAAATTGGGTTTGACGGTACTACTGAAACAAATTCACCAGGCTCACCCGGCGGAAGTATTGTGGAACATGATCCAAAAATTAAAAAACCAGAGCCATTAAAAACAAAAGAAAAGCTAAAACAAGTTGAAGAAACGATTAGTAAAAAGAAAGAGAAAGTCAAAAAAACTAATGAAACAATTGCAAGCAGCGATTCAAGCAAAGGAAACTCTTCTGGAAGTTTAATTGCAGTCAATAGCGGCGAAGGCAGCGGCACCGGAAGCGGGTCCGGCAATGGCCAGTCAGGTTCCGGCGCGCCAAAGAAAGGTTTATATATTCCGAACGATATTTATTATGTAGCGGTCGATCAAATGCCTGTACCAATTGGAGGAATGCATGGAATTAATGCCAGAGCTTTTTATCCGCCTTCAGCAAAAGCAAAAAATATTCAAGGTACTGTTTACGTTTTAGCTTTTATAGATGAACGCGGTTTTGTTAAAAAAATATCTTTGCTTAAAGGTATTGGCTTCGGCTGCGACGAATCAGCAGAAAGAGCTGTTAAAGATACTCGTTTCGAACCTGGCCAAATGCATGGTATTCCAGTGAAGGTTCAACTTACTATTCCAATTACTTTTAGTCCTAATAATTAATTTCAAAATTACTTTCAAATTAAAATTTTCAATTATTTTTTTATGGAAGAACATCGCCAGGAAAACTTCGGCACGGATGAATTTCATAAATAAAAATCCCATCAACAACTCCGGGGTCATTATCCATTATTTCTTGTGTTTTCTCTAATGATGAATTAAAGATTCCAATACCAGAATAATTACTATCATCAGTTATTGGACATACAATTGATAACAATCCTTCACTGCGAAGAGAAAAATTTCTTCTTCCATGTTCCCAAATAATTTTTTCGAAACCTGATGTTCCATATTTTGGTCCATGCTTTAAAATTACTATACAATAGTTCTTAGATTTAGTTAGCATTTGTTTCATAAATTCATCAGTAATTTCTGCCATATAAACCTCAATAGTTTTATTTATTATGCTAATAAGAATTCTAAATGAAATTGGAAGGATTATCCGCGTAAAAAAATATTTGGTTCTAAAATATCATTATGATTTCAAATCAAGCTTTGACTGATTTTAGTTTATGCCTTAAGAATTCAATGATCCCAGGCAAAATAGAAATTATAATTATTGCAAGTATAACAAATGAGAAATTATTTTTCACAAACTCGATGTTTCCGAAATAAAATCCTGCATAAACCATAAGTGCAACCCAAGCAACTGCTCCAATAATATTAAATAAAATAAATTTTGAGTAAGTCATGCTTCCAATACCTGCAACAAATGGAGCAAAGGTTCTGATAATAGGAATAAAGCGAGCGAAGATAATTGTTTTTCCTCCGTACTTTTCATAAAATTTATGAGTCCGCTCAAGATATTCTTTTTTTAGAAACTTAACATTTTCACGGTGAAAGATTTTTGGTCCGATGAAATGACCGATCCAATAATTTGCCGTATCACCAATAATTGCTGCAGCAGAAAGAATCAAGAATAAATAATTTTCGTTCAGTGAACCTTTAGCTGCAAAAGCCCCAGCTGCAAATAATAGAGAATCGCCCGGAAGAAAAGGTGTAAAAACAAATCCAGTTTCCGCAAAAATAACAACGAATAAAATTATATATGTGACAGTTCCATATTGAATGATAATATCATTAAGATGAACATCAAGGTGGAGAAATAGATCGATTAAAAATTTTATGGATTCCATTTAAAAAGTTTCAAATTTGTTTTTCGATGGCATGAAAAATATCAAATAAGAATTGCAATCAAAAATAAACCTGAAAAGTTTATTAAATATTTTCTACATAATCTAAATCAACACCGTAAGTTTCTTTCAAACTGTAAAGAGAAATAAAAGCAATTATTACGGTTATAATTCCGACAATCAAAGCAGAATAAATTAATCCGAATGGCCTTCTTAATAAATCGAAAAAAATTGTTATTGGAATGACTGAACCCCGGATAAAATTTGGAACGGTTGTAGTAACTGTTGATCTTAAATTAGTTCCAAATTGTTCTGCAGCGGTTGTAACGAAAACTGCCCAATAGCCGATTGAGATTCCAAGAACCACGCAGAGAGTATAAAAATAGAATGAGGAAAGTCCGTGAGAGAAAAGATACACAAATACAAATATTGTTGTTAAGGTTACAAAAATTGAAACAGCTTTTTTTCTACTTTTTAGATATTGACTTAAGAAGCCGCTTATGAAATCTCCAAAAATTAATCCGATATAAGTAAACATTATTGATTTGCCAGCAATAATTGGTTCAGTTACTCCTAAGAATTTTCCAAATTCAGGTGAGAAAGTAACTAACACTCCAACTACGTACCAAATCGGCAAACCAATCAATATACAATTTAAATACTTTAAAAATCTTTCTTTAGAAGTAAACAATTTTAGGAATTGACCTTTGGCAACATTAGAACTACTAATAGATTTGTACATACCGGATTCAAAAAGACTAATCCGCATTATTAAAAGAATTATTCCTAATACTCCGCCAATAATATATGCGGTCTGCCAGCTAAATTCTTCACCAACAATTGCGGCAAGTATTGCGCCCATTACTCCAATAGTTGCAACCATCGCCGTACCGTAACCGCGAGTTTCTTTTGTCATTGTTTCACTAACTAAAGTAACTGCGGCTCCGAGTTCACCGGCTAAACCAATTCCTGCAAGAAATCTTAATAACGCATACATTTGAATTGAAGTAACAAATGCATTTAAAAAATTTGCTATGGAATAAAGAAAAATAGAAGCAAATAAAACTGAGAGCCGTCCTTTTTTATCTCCCCAGATTCCAAATATTAATCCGCCAATAAGCATGCCGCCCATCTGCATATTTAAAATGTAAACGCCGGAGTCAATCAATTGGCTTCCGTGAATTCCTAAATAAGTTAAGCTTGGAATTCTAACAATTCCAAAAAGTATTAGATCATAGATATCAACAAAGTAACCTAATGAAGACACAAGAACAGTAATGTTAAATATATTTTTATATAATTCTTTATTCTGTCCATCCATCTATTACCTCTTGGATTTTTTTTATTTGGAATTTAATATTTGGTGAAACTAAATTGTTTTTTTGAAAGAAATTGTGATTTTAGCATGTCTTTATTTTAGAATAGAATTTCTTCTTGCCCATGCTAATTTTATAATTTTTAATAGTGCATTTTCATAGGAAATTCCTGAAGCCTCAGCTGATCTCATGAATCCAGCGCCTTCGGTCAAATCAGGATTTGGATTTACTTCAAGCACGAATAATTCATTTTGATTATTTAACCGCATATCAACTCTTGCATAATCACGACAACCCATTGCGCGAAATGCTTTGACTGCTATTTCATTTACTTTCTTCTCTATTTTTTTATCAAGTTTTGCTGGGCAACTAGGAATTGTCTTATGATAAGCTTCGTGTTGAGGATCCCACTTTGCTTGATAGCTGACAATATTAAAAAGATGATCTGGCATTGAAGAAAAATCTATTTCACTAATTGGTAAAACCTTTAGACTTTTATCACCCAAAACTGCAACATTAAGTTCTCTGCCTTCAATATACTCCTCAACTAATGCTGGCTGAAGAAAATTATCAAGCACGTATTTTATTCTAATTTTTAATTGTTTAAAATTTTCTACTATGGAATCATTATCAATTCCAACACTGGCATCTTCAAAAGCAGGTTTTACAATTAAAGGATATTTTAAACCGTGGTTGTAACGACCAGCTAATTTTTTTATTAAAGCAAACTTAGGAGTTTTTATTCCGAATGTATTTAGAATCCGTTTGGTAAGAACTTTATTTTGACAATTTGCAAGTGCAATCGGCGGTGCGCCTGTATAAGGAATTCCAAGAAGTTCAAGAAGACCGACGACATTCATTTCTAGGCGTGCATTATCTTTATATAATTCAACAAAATTAAAAATGACATCTGGTTTGCGCTTTTTTAAATCTGTAATTAAAATATCAATATCATCTTTAATATTAATAGAATAAGCGTCGATATTATTTTTACATAATCTTTCCTTTAGAATTTCAAATTCTTCAATTGGTGTAAGATTATCAACCTCAAAATAAGGAGTGAAAGGAAGTTTCTTTTTGTTTAATTCGGCCGGTTTTATATAAAAATCCGGATTGGCTTCATTAAATGTAATTGCAACTTTTAGTTTCTTCTTCATATCTAAATTAAAAATAAAGAAAAAACTTCTTTTGGCAAAATTTTTTGATGATTAAATCAAATACATTAGCTAAATTACTAAATAAAAAATCGGAACAATATGAGCTTTTACCCTCAACCTTACAAATATCAATGCGGGCCCTTCGCCTTAAAATATGCATTAGTTATGCTTGGTAGATTTGAAAATGAACGAGAAATTGGAAAACGTGCTGGAAGTACTTGGTGGTATGGTACTGACGAAATTGGCTTAGCAAAAGCTGCAAAAAGTTTTGAATGTAAAATGAAATATTTTAGACGTGAAACTCCAGAAGAAGCAATTAAAATATTAAGCGAACATTTAAAGCAAGGTTTACCTTGCATTTTAAGTGTTGATAATTGGGAACACTGGTTTACTGTTATAAATGAACAACAGAAAAAATTTATTGTTGTCGATAGCGGCTTGGATAAAGTAATTATAATTTTAACAGAAAATCAACTTGCAAAAAGATGGAAATATGTTGATGATGAAACCGGCTACATAAGTTATGATGGTTATGCTTTAACACCGGATATTAAGCCGACAACTAAAGCTAAATTTTCATTGGATAAAGCAAAATATGTAATGCAAAATCGCAATAAAGAACTTGCAGAAAAATGGGACACTTATTTCAATGATTTAATTAATATTTGCCGGCCACGAACTCCGGTTTCAAAAAGAACTATTTCATTTACAGAATTTTTACGCCGACATGAAAATCTACTTATTAAACAAGTGGCAAATTGGCACGGAACTCCAACTTACCATGAATTAAAAAAAATTCTCAAGAACATGCAGTTCGTTGCTGAAGTTTATGATTTAGTGATTTATACAGAAGATCAAAAAAAAGCTTTGGTCGATCTTACTTCAATCTTGATGATGTATGCTTGTGGTAAATACGGCATGGATCCAATTTATTAAAAAAGAATGAGGTTGAAAAATGGATAATATAATCGAAAGAAATAAAAAAATTCTATCGCGTGAAAAAACTGCACTGCTCATAATTGATATACAAGAAAAGATTTTAGCAGTAATGCAGGATCCTGATTCAGTTATTAATAATACTTTAAAACTTATTAAAGGTTTTAAAGTTTTGAATATTCCTATTTTTT
>DAIEML010000137.1 GCA_027349615.1 Ignavibacteriales bacterium
GAGAAGGCAAAATGTCTGAAGCAAACTTTGTTTATTTAACCAAAGAAAGATTAGTTGAACTTGAAAAAGAATTGCAGGAAATGAAATCAAGCGGCAGAAAAGAAATTGCCGCTAAGATTGCTGAAGCTAGAGCTCATGGAGATTTATCCGAAAATGCTGAATACGATGCGGCTAAAGAAGAACAAGGATTGTTTGAATTAAGAATTAGTAAACTGGAAAATGTACTTTCCAGAGCTAGAGTAATTGACCCTTTACAATTTCCAGACGGTGAAATTCACATACTTTCTACTGTTGTTATTAAAAATTTAAAGAACGATAAAATATTTGAATATACTTTAGTTTCTCCTGAAGAAGCTGACTTTCAATCAGGCAAAGTATCAATTACATCGCCTGTTGGCCAAGGTTTAATGGGTAAGAAAGTTGGGCAAAAAGTTACAGTTAAAGCTCCAGCAGGTTTATTAGAATTTGAAATTTTAGAATTAAAATAATTTTATTTTTTATATGATGATTTACTATGCCACTGAGTGATGAATCTTATATTCAACTTGCAATTGAAATTGCAAAAAAAGGCATGGGTAATGTTAGTCCAAATCCGTTAGTTGGCTGCATAATATTAAAGAACGACAAAATAATTGGGGCCGGCTATCATGAAAAATTTGGTAAAAATCATGCAGAAATTAATGCGATAAACTCATCAATAGAAAATTTGGAAGGCTCAACTTTATTTGTAAATCTTGAACCTTGCAGCCACTTTGGAAAAACCCCGCCTTGTGTTGATAAAATAATTGAAAAAAAAATTAAGCGAGTAGTTATCGGCACTCGAGATATGAACCCAATTGTCAGCGGAAATGGAATTAAAAAACTTAAGAAAGCTGGAATTGAAGTAAAGGTTGGAGTTTTAGAAAAAGATTGTATAGAACTCAATAAATTTTTTTTCAAATTTATAACAAAAAAAATACCGTTCGTTACTTTAAAAACAGCGCAGACTCTTGATGGTAAAATTGCCGATAATAACGGCGGATCTAAATGGATATCTTCGATAGACTCAAGAAAATATGTTCATAAGCTGCGAAGTAATTATGATGCAATTTTAGTTGGAGCTGGAACAATTTTCAAAGATGATCCGAGTTTAACCGTAAGAATGGTTGAGGGCAGAAATCCCAAAAGAATTGTTATTGATTCTGAATTAGGATTGAAGCTTGACAAAAAAATTTTTAAAAACAATAATGATAAAAATCTTATTATTATTGCTTCGGAAAAAAGTGCAAATAAGTATAGAAAAATTAAAAAGCTGCACGAACTTGGAGTAAAAGTTTTATTTGTCAGAGAAAATGATGAAGGACTTTTGGATTTAAAATCTGCGCTGAAATTACTTGGTAAAATGAAAATTTCATCTCTTTTAGTTGAAGGCGGAAGTAAAATCTTTTCTTCATTTATTAGAGAAAATATTTTTGATAATATTTTTGCGTTCATTACTCCTAAGATTTTAGGGAATGGACTTTCTGTTTTTGAAAATATAGGAATAAATAGTATTCGTAAAGCGATTAAACTTCGTGTAAAGCAAGTTGAAAATATCGGCGACGACATATTGATTGAGCTTATCAAATAACTTATCGAATCTTTTTTCCAAATTTTATCTGATTTTTTATAAATAAAGATTGTTTATTTTTGTTGAATTAAAATTATCTGTTAAATAATATTTTAAATAAGGAAGCATATGTTCACTGGTTTGGTTGAAGAAACCGGTAAGCTGTTTGAAAAAATTAAAACCGGAGATGGATTTCAACTTTCCTTTACTGCAAAAAAAGTAATGGATGACCTTGAAATTGGAAGCAGTATTTGTGTTAATGGAGTTTGTTTAACTGTTGTTAAAAAAGATTTTGAGCATTTTTCAGTTGATGCTATTGAAGAAACTTTAAAGAAAACAAATCTTGGCTCATTGCAGAATGGCGATAAAGTAAATCTAGAAAGGCCATTAAAAGCTGACGCTCGTTTAGGCGGACATTTTGTTCTTGGCCACGTTGACACAACCGGAAAAATTGTTAACATTCAAGAACTAACTAACAGTCATTTTGTTACAATATCATATCCAAAAGAATTTAAAAATTACTTAATCTTCGTCGGTTCAATCTCAATTGATGGCGTAAGCATGACCGTTGCGCAATTAAATGACAATACTTTTTCAGTAGGAATTATCCCACATACTTGGAATGAAACTATTTTCTCATCAAAAAAAAATGGTGATTCTGTAAACCTTGAATTTGATGTACTTGGAAAGTACGTCGAAAGAATTATGCAAACTAAAAATTGATTATTCTCAAATTCAATCAAAAGTTTTGGCAGTTTATAATTTAATTAGATGAATAGAATTGAACAAAATTTTTTAAGATTTATTGATGAAAATAAATTAATCAGTAAACATGATAAACTGCTTGTTGCGCTTAGCGGTGGGCCGGATTCAGTTTTCCTTTTGCATTTACTTTTAAAGTTTAAAAACAGGTTTAATATTGAAATTGCTGCAATTCATATAAATCATATGATCAGGGGCAAAGCTGCAAATGAGGATGAAGATTTTTGCAGAAAACTTTCATTAAATTTAAATATGCAAATTCATGTTGTAAAACGTGACGTAAAATCTTTTGCAAGAAAAAATAAATTTTCTCTGGAAGAAGCAGGCAGAAAAATTCGTTACTCCGAATTTGAAAAGGTGTTGAAAAAAATTAGCTTTAATAAAATTGCAACCGCGCATAATTCCAGTGATAATTCGGAAACAGTTTTGTTGAATTTAATTAAAGGAACAGGACTTAAAGGAATCTCGGGAATTCCAATTATTCGTGGAAATATTATTCGTCCAATTTTAAATTTTAGCAAAGAAGAGATCTTACAATATTTAAATGACAATGGAATCAAATTTAGAACGGATGAATCTAACCTTAGTGTTGATTTTGAAAGAAATTATTTAAGGCTAAATATAATTCCATTAATTAAAGAAAAACTTAATCCGGATTTTGATAAATCAATTTTAAATTCCTCAACAAGCTTTAGAAACATTTCATCATTTATTGATAAAAATTTATCAAATGAATTAAAGTTAATTGCGGAATACAAAGAAGGACAATTATTAATTTCCATAAAGAAGATTGCTGGTGCCAGCGAAGAAATTAAAAGTTATTTGCTTAAATTAGCCGTTGAAAATAATTTTTCTGTCCAACTTACATTTGCGGATTATAGAAGCATTGTTTCTTTAATTAAAAAAGAAACCGGCAAAAAAGTTAATTTATCTAATTCTTTAACTGCTTTTAAGGAAAAAGATTTTATTATCATTTTTAAAGGAAGTAAAACGAAAGAATTAAAACCATTAACAGTTAATGAAGAACATTCTGTGAAAGTTGATGAGAAAATAATTTCCATTAAAAGAAAAGAAAATGTGCCTGTAAAATTTTCGGGAAGTAGATTGAAAGAATATATTTCCGCTGATAAGTTAAGCGAAAATTATATTATTAGGAGATGGAAAAACGGAGATAAATTTTATCCATTGGGATTAAGAGGCACAAAAAAAGTTTCGGATTTTTTGAATGAGCAAAAAATATCTTCACTTAAAAGAAGAGAACAGCTTGTCTTAACAAACCGCGGACAAATAGTTTGGGTAATAGGTTTGAGACTTGATGAGCGGTTCAAAATAAATAATAAAACTCAAAAGGTTGTAGAATTATGTCTGAAAACAAACGAGAAGTTTTAAATATAAAAACTGAAACAAATTCGAACTATTCGATAAATTCTAGTCAGAATAAAGTTGTAATTGGAAGTGAAGTTTTTATTCCAATGCTAAAAGAAGAAGTTTTACAAGAAAGAATTAAAGAATTAGGCAAGCAAATTTCAAACGATTACAGAGACAAAGTTCCGGTTTTTATTGGTGTTCTAAACGGCGCATTTTTATTCCTTTCAGATTTAATAAAAAATGTAAACATTGATTGTGAAATTGATTTCTTCAAACTTTCAAGTTATGGCGATGAAAAAATTTCTTCCGGAAAAGTTAAAATGCTTAAAGAATTGAATTGTGACGTTAATGGACGAGATATATTAATTGTTGAAGATATTGTCGATTCCGGCCTTTCAATAAAATTTATTGAAGAGTTAATTTTGCCTCACAATCCTGCAAGTATGAAAGTAGTTTCGCTTCTGGTAAAGCCAAATAGCCTTAGATATAATGTAAAAATTGATTATATTGGATTCGATATTCCGAGTAAATTTGTAATTGGATATGGCTTAGATTACGCACAAAAGTACAGGAATTTGCGCAGTATTTACGTCTTAAGTGAATGATATTTACAAAAATTATAATTGAATAAAAAGTTAATAAAATATGGCAAATAATAACAATAATAATCAAACTCCAAAGAACCAAAAAGGTGCTGGAGGTCCCAATAAAACTGATGACAATTTTGACTGGTCTAAAATTATAAGAATGGTTTTTGGCTGGGGTGCCGTAATTGTTGCAATTGTTATAATTATGCAATTGTTCAAAACAAATACGACTAACTACACTGAAATTCCTTATCAGCAGTATGAGAAACTATTAAATGATGATCAAATACTAAGTGCTACTATTACTAAATCTGATGTAAATGATTATTCGTTCAAAGCTGAACTTAAAGCTCAGGAAAATATAACAATAAATGGTAAAGAAGTAGCTGTTAAATATATTAAAGTTTACATGCCCGAACCGATCATTAAAGATCAAGAAAATGTTTGGAAAACCAAAAATATTGATTACACATTTGATAAAGAATCAAATGAGTGGATGAACATATTACTTGGCTTCTTACCTTGGATTATTATAATTGCAGTTTGGATAATTATAATGCGCCGCATGCAAGGTGCAGGAGGCGGAACCCGCGGTATATTTTCATTCGGAAAAAGTAAAGCTAAGTTGATAACACAGTCCGGACAAAAAATTACATTTAGAGATGTTGCCGGCGCAGACGAGGCAAAGCTTGAACTTCATGAAATAATTGAATTCTTAAAAGAGCCGACTAAGTTCCAAAAACTTGGCGGAAAAATTCCTCGCGGAGTTTTATTGCTAGGACCTCCCGGAACAGGTAAAACACTTTTAGCGCGTGCAGTTGCCGGTGAAGCTGGTGTGCCGTTCTTTTCAATAAGCGGCGCTGACTTTGTTGAAATGTTCGTAGGTGTTGGTGCAAGTCGCGTACGAGATCTTTTTGAACAAGGAAAAAAGAATGCGCCTTGTATAATTTTTATTGATGAAATTGACGCTGTCTGAAGGCATCGAGGCGCTGGACTTGGCGGCGGGCATGATGAACGCGAGCAAACTCTTAATCAGCTTTTAGTTGAGATGGAAGGATTTGAATAGAACAGTGGCGTTATTATTATTGCCGCAACTAACCGCCCTGATGTTCTTGATCCGGCATTGTTAAGACCCGGAAGATTTGATCGCCAGGTTGTAGTTGACAGGCCCGATGTAAAAGGACGCGAAGGAATTCTAAAAGTTCACACAAGAAATATTCCTCTTGATACAAATGTTAATCTGGAAGTATTGGCAAAAGGAACTCCAGGTTTAGCCGGAGCCGAGCTTGCAAATCTTGTAAATGAAGCCGCTCTTCTTGCTGCGAGAAAGAATAAGAAAAAAGTTGAGATGGTTGATTTTGAAGAAGCAAAAGATAAAGTAATGATGGGAATGGAACGTAAAAGCATGATCATTTCCGAAGATGAAAAGAAGACAACTGCTTATCATGAAATTGGACATGTGCTTGTAGCCAGAATGCTTCCTGAAGCAGATCCCGTTCACAAAGTAACAATTATTCCGCGAGGAAGAGCACTTGGCGTAACAAGCTATTTGCCGATAGATGAAAAACATACTTACTCAAAAGAATATCTTGAAGCGATAATTACTTACGCACTTGGCGGAAGAGCTGCCGAGAAAATTATTTTCAACCATTACACAACCGGCGCCGGAAATGATATTGAGAAAGCTACCAACATTGCCCGCAAGATGGTTTGTGAATGGGGAATGAGCGATAAATTAGGTCCACTTAGCTATGGCGCAAAAGAAGAAGAAATATTTTTGGGAAGAGAAATTCAGCGGCATAGAGATTACAGCGAAAGAACAGCAATTGAAATTGACGATGAAGTGAGAGGAATTGTAAATTCTGCGATGCAGCGTGCCGAAAAAATATTAACAGATAATATTGAAATTCTTCACAAGCTTTCACTTGAGTTATTGGAGCGTGAAATATTGGACTCCGAAGAAATTGATAAATTAATCCGTGGCGAGCAATTACCTCCGATTAAAAAGGACGAAAATAATAACTCTGAAAATCCTGAAGTAATTCCGGATCATGTAAAAAAATTAATGGAACAGAGGAAAACATCGGTTCCTGCAAATCCTAATCC
>DAIEML010000138.1 GCA_027349615.1 Ignavibacteriales bacterium
CCCATAAACATTAAATGCTCGAATAAATGCGCAAATCCAGTTTTGCCAGGTTTTTCATATCCTGAACCAACATGATACCAAATATTAATTCCAACTGTTGGTGTAGAATGATCTTCATGAAGAATTACATTCAAACCGTTAGGAAGAACATATCTTGTATACTCAATGTTGATTGGTTTTTCCTGAGCCAAAAGAGAAATGCAAAAAGCAAAAAAAATGATCAGAGAAATTTTCATCTTTCCCTCTTTTCTTGAGATGATAATGAATAAATTAGTTAATTAGAAAAATTTTTGAGAAATATTTCCTTTTTTCCCATTTGTTTATAGCTTAACTTAAATAATTTTGAACATATAATTCAACCTTTTATATAAATTAATTGGAAAATTATTTTCAGTTATAGGAGATTTCCGATGTCTTACAAAAATTATTTGATTTTATTATTTTTATATTCAAATTATTAAATTGAAAGTGTATCTATAATAATTAACGTGCAACATGAAAACATTGAAATTTTCAACTAACCTTAAAGACTCAAATTCAATTCAAAAACTCAAAGATCATTTAGATAAAGTGGATGGAATATTATACTTAGAAGTCGACTTACAAAGTCCTGGTAAAATTTTAACTTTAAAAGTAGAAAACGTTTCGAGTGAAACCATTGCTAAACATATTTTTGCTGCCGGATTCAGAAGCCAAGAATTAACAGCAGGATGGAAAAAAGTTGCTAAAAGATTATTTACTAGAGATTGCTGTGAGTAATTTTTTTATTAAATAAAAAACTGAAAGGGTAATTAAAATGTTTAATGGTCTTTTCTGGGATGGTATCTGGTTTGCATGGATTTTTCGTTTAGTATTTATCGGTCTAATTGTTTGGTTAATTGTTAATGCATTAAGCAACAATAAAAATGTTCGGAATACTCCGATGCAAACAGAAACAGCTCTAGATATACTAAAAAAGCGATACGCTAAAGGTGAGATTTCGAAAGAACAGTTTGATAGAATGAAAAGCGATATTCAATAATTAATTGTTCTGCCAAATTTTATTTTCAAAAAATTGAAAGTGTGCTTTTATATTCTGGGTTTTTAATTTTGTTAAAATAAACTTCAGCTTTATCCATTTCGCCGCGAATAGAATATAAATGAAATAAATCTGAATAACTTCTATCTCTATCTAAATTATTTTCATAATTTTCTTTGTCTCTTATACCCTTGCTTACAATAAAAGAGTTTAATAAATCAATTTCGACTCCGGTTACATTATGATCGAAAATTGTTTCCATCATTCCACTCCTTCCGTTAGGAATATTTGCAAAGTCATTACTTAAATAAAAGCATCGTTTAAAAAATATTAGTTTTTTTTAGTAGAGTTCCTAATTTTATTATATCAAATTATTTTTATGGTAATTACTTCGTTAAAAATTTATTCCAAATTTAATTTTTTCTGTCAAACAGTCTATGGAAAATTTATGGGATGATATTTAAATCATAATCCAAATATTAAAATTGATATTTAAGTTAGTAACTTGAATTAAATGAAGCTAACAGCTCCAGTATGCTATCGGATATATTTTCTGTAGATTTTGAAGATCCCAGAAAGTTATTCACTAAAAATGAAAAAACTAATTCTTCTCCGTTTTCTGTTGTTACATAACCTGATAAAGCTCTAACATTAGATATTGTACCAGTCTTTGCTCTAACATTGCCTTGAGCTTTAGTTCCTTTCATTCGATTTTGAAGAGTGCCGTCTACACCAGCAATTGGCAAGGAATCATACCAATAAGTTTTGTTTGGACTTTGCCACATTGCTGTTAATATTTTGACAATCTCTTCAGGACTTATATAATCATAACGTGAAAGCCCTGAACCATCCATATATCGATACGTATTAGGTTTTATACCAAAATTTTCAAGAACTTCTCTTATATATATCTTACCTGAATTAAATGTACCTTTATTTTTTTTCTCCAAGCCGATTATTCTTGGTAAAGTTTCAGCATATAAATTCTGACTTCTTTTCATCATAACTTTTATGATATCTTTTAACGGCGCAGATTTATGATTATCAATTATTTCAAAGTCTCCCGGCTTATAATTCCAATCTCCAAGTTCGGTTGTTGTAATTGGATTTCCGTTTACTTCAATTCCAGATTCTTCTAGAACTTCTTTTAAAACTGTAACGTAAAAAAGCGGAGGGTTTGTTATTGTTGGAGATATTTGAAATTCTCTGCTTCCTATTACTACATTTCCGCTTAATACAATTTCATTAGTACCAACTTGACGGGAAAAAATTATTTCAGTTCTACCGCTATCGCTGGTAGTTATATTATTAATAATTTTATAATCATTACTTGGTATATTAAGTTTAATTAAAATTGGTTTAGTAATTGAATCCGGAGGAATAATATTTATATCAATATAATTTTCGTTTAACTGCAACGGACTTATTTGTGCATAAGACCATGAATCAAGACCATCAAAAGACCAGCCGAAACCTAAACTATCATAGGAAAAAGTTTTATCATCTGCGATAATATTTCCATCAATATTTTTAATACCTTTTTCTTTTAACAATTTAGCCCAATTAAAAAATAAATCTCTAGGATCTTTAAAAAATTTAGTATATAAAGTCGGATCACCATCGCCAAAAATTATTAGATTTCCGCGCAACGTTGAATCCGAGAATTCTCCGCTCATACACAAATCTGTTTCAAATTTAAAATCTGGACCAAGTAATGTTAATGCTGCGGCAGCAGTTGGAATTTTTTCATTTGAAGCCGGCATAAACATTTTATTTTGATTTTTTGAATACCAGATTTTGCCGGTTTTAAGAGATTGAATTTGAATTCCCCAATTCGCTTCAGCAAAAGATGAATCATTTACCAAGTTATCAATTTTATTTTTTAGCACTGTGAAGGAATCTTGTTTTCCAATTTGCGATGTTTCGCCGCAGCCAACAGAGAAAAGTAAAAATGAAATTGCTGTAATAAATCCAAGAACTTTTTTTTGAGATTGTTTCATGTTAAAGGCTCCCTTTACCCATATTTGGAATCATAGGCTTAAAATATTTTTTAAATTGAATTATTATTAAATTAATTATTAAATATTATTCCCAGTTTTATTATTATAAACATTAACAATAGCAGCCAGCATATCTTCGTTACGAATTGGCCTGCTCAGGAATTCATCCACGCCAGCTTTAAATGCGTTTTGTTTATCTCTTGGAAAAACATGAGCTGAAATGCAAATTATTGGTGCATCAGAATATTGTTCAGACTTTCGCAATTCCCCCACAAGTTGTAAACCATCCTTTGGTCCTTTAAGTGAAATATCAACAAGGAAAACATCAAAGTTATTTTTTTCAAGTTGTTCTTTAAAAGTATCTTCAGAATCGCAAACATTAATTTCAAATTTTCTTTTTAAATATGTTACAATCAGTCTTTGGTTTTCAAAATCATCTTCGATTACTAATAATCTTGGCTTTTGATCGTTTACTTGTGAATTCATTACTCTTCCTCTATTTTATTTTTTTAATTATCACAGTAAAAGTTGTTCCAATTCCTTTTTTACTTTTTACAAATATTTGAGCGTCGTTTAATTCAATATATTTTTTAGTAAGTGCTAAGCCTAAACCGTTGCCTTCAAATCTTCTTGAATATCCAATTTCTTCTTGTGAAAATGGTTCAAAAAGTTTTGGCAAATATTCATCCGAAATGCCAATGCCGGTATCTTTAATATCAATAATAATATTTTCATTATCTTGGTAAAGACTAATTTCTACATGTCCTTCAATTGTAAATTTAATTGCGTTATCTATTAAATTTTGGAAAGCTTGTGTTAATGTATAGATATCTCCCAAAATAAAATTATTCTCATTTTTATTATTAAATAATAACTTAATATTTCTTGATTCGACAACCGCTTTAAATTCGTTAAGCAAATTAATTATTAATTTTTCTAAGTCTATAGTCTCTTTAATTACTTCATAACCGCCAGTCTGAACCAATGACATATTTAGAATAAGATCGATGGTGCGAAGTAATCTTTTACCGCTGTTATTAATAATAGTAAACTCTGTTTCCAATTCTTTGCTGAATTCTTTATTTAATTTTTCATTGATAAGTGAATTGTAACCTAAAATTATATTTAACGGTGTTCTAATTTCATGTGAAATTTGTGCAAGGAAAATTGATTTTAATTTATCGGAAGTTTCAGCTTTTTCCTTGGCGTCAATTAATTCAATTTCCGCTAATCTTCTATCGTGAATATCTCCGAATGATCCATAAGTTCCAGAAATATTTGAGGCAGCATCAATTATTATTCTTGCATTTAATTCCATCCATCTGAAAGAATTATTATTGGTTTTAATTCTAACTTCAAACCGGCAAAATTCCTTCTTCTTGTAAATGATAGATATAAATTCGTCGGTAGATTTTCTTTTATCATCAGAATGGATAAAATCGAAAAGTGATTTACCCAAACTTTCATTTATTTCATAACCAGTCACTTCTTTCCAGTATGGGTTCAAAAGCGTAAAAATACCGGCATCGTCAGTTTTGAAAATCACTTCTCTAACATTCTGAACAACAGATCTATATTTTTCTTCGCTTTCAATAAGTAATTTTTCTGCAATTTTCGCTTGATTTATATCGCTAATTACTCCAATGGTTCCGATTATATTTCCTTCAATATCACGGTATGGAGAGCCATTTATACTTGCCCAAAATTTGCTTCCGTCTTTCTTTTTCATTTCAACTTCATAATGATCAGAAATATTTTCAAATCTATTTTTATTTTTTTCTAATATGATATTTTTTTGTTCAGATTCTACAAAAATATTATAACCATATTTACCGATTATTTCGTCGGGTGAAAATCCTGTCATTTCAAATAAACGATGATTCACAAAAATAATTTTATCATTTATATCTGTAATTACTAAACCTTCAGTCAAGCTTTCGACAACACCTTTGTATAGTTCTTCGCTGGCTTTTAATGCATCTTCGGCAATTTTGCGATCTGTAATATCTATTGCAGTTCCAATATAACCAGCAAATAATTGATCGTTTAAGTATCTTGGAATTCCTCGTGTTAAAATCCAACGATATTTATTGTTTAAATTTTTTAATCTAAATACAGTTTCAAATTCTTTCTTTGCATCAAAAGAAGAGTAATAAACAGATAAAAAATCATCAAGGTCATCTTGATGAATATTTTCCATCCATCTATTTCCTAATTGTTCAATCAATGGTTTTCCTGTAAAGTCAAGCCATGATTTATTGAAGTAAAAGAAAAATCTATCAGCTCCACTTATCCAAATCATAATTGGTGCTGAATCTGCAATAAGACTAAATCTTTCCTCACTTTCGATTAATGCAGTCTCAAACTTTTTCCTTTCACTAATATCTTCCACTATTCCTTCGAAAGCAATTATTTTTGAGTCTGAATCTCGGATCGCTTTGGTACTTTCGCGAATAATTAAAGTCGTTCCATCATTTTTAATCCATGTAGATTCAATACCAACAATAAAATCTTTTTCTTCAAATTGATTTATAAAAAGTGACTTTCCCTTTTTTGTAAAATACTTTCTAATATTCTTTTTACTTCTTAACAATTCTTCAAGCGAATTATAGCCAAGCATTTTAACTAATGAACGATTTGCAAGCAGAATTCTTCCATCTGTCGTCATCTGATAAACGCCTAGCAATAAATTATTAAATAAAAGCTTAAACTTTTCTTCAGATCTTTTAAATGCATTCTCAACAATTTTTACTTTAGTAATATCTTTTTGAATTCCCCAAATTCTTTGTAAACATTCTTTCTCAATAATTCCGGTTAAATTGTTACTAAAATATTTTTTATTTCCTTTTCTATCGATTCCATAACTTTCAATATTATTTAATTTGTAATTATTTTTAACAAAATGTTCGAAATCTAAAATTTCTTTTTCACCTATTACCGGCATCATGGTGCTTAATTCAATTCCATTTAATTCGGAAGCTTTTGTTAAGCCGTGCATCTTTGCCATTTTATTGTTGCATTCAGCGATGAACGAATTTTTCATTAAAAGTTTTAGTTGCTTAATTATCGGAAGCGAGATATCGATTGGTTTGCTAAGTTCAATCCTAAAAATCCCTTCTGAACTTTGTTCAATAAAAGATTTATATCGTTCTTCACTTCGTTTAGTTGCCTCTAAAGAATACTTCCGAAGCAATTCAAAATTTCTAAATTTAAGTGCAGCTTTAATAGAAGAAATTAATTTTTCATTTTTGAAATAATATTTTCTGTTATCCGGTACCGAGAAATAAAGTCTTACATCATCTTCTGTTATATCTTTAAACTTTCCATTAATTTCAAAATCTGTTGAATCAAAATTAACAGCGTCATTATCCTT
>DAIEML010000139.1 GCA_027349615.1 Ignavibacteriales bacterium
TTTATTTTTTTTAAAATCTGGAACCTGAAAATTATCGAAGAGTGTACTTATTGAAATTCCTTTAAGCCGTTTTGCACCGATGTGTTTTTTAAATCCTTTATTAAACCAAATTATTTCCTGATTTTCATTTGCAATTGCATATGATTCGTCTTCAGAATCAGTGATCTCAGAAAAAAAATATTTTGATATTAGTCGATCATTCATGAACTATTCTTGCTTAAGTTCATATTTTTTAATTTTTGTATAAAGCGTTTTGGGGCTTATTCCAAGATGACTGGCAGTTTTTGCTCTATCCCAGCTAAATGCTCTTAATGCTTTAGCAATGTGGATTTTTTCTATTTCATCAATGCTTAAAATGTTATCAGAATCTTCTTCTAATTGAGCATGTAATTTGCGGGAAATATTTTTTACATTATTTGTAGGAAGATTTAAATCTTCAGCTTCAATAAAATCATTTTCAGCAAAGATTAATGCACGTTCAATAATATGTTCAAGTTCTCTAATATTGCCGGGAAAATCATAATTTAGCAATATTTTTTCTGCATCAACTGATAATTTTTTGGGGGATCTAATTGGCGATTTCATTTCTAAAAAATGACTAGATAATAAAAGAATATCTTCTTTCCTTTCCCGCAAAGGAGGAATAGTTAGAGTAATAACATTTAATCTGAATAACAAATCTCTTCTAAAATTTTTATTATCTGCTTCTTCAAGTAAATTTCTGTTTGTAGCGCCAACTACTCTTACATTAGAAGTCAAATTTGTTACGCCGCCGATTCTTCTATATTCTCCATTTTCCAAAAAACGAAGAAGTTTTGGTTGTAGGGCGAGACTCAATTCTCCAATTTCATCCAAAAATAAAGTACCGCCGTGAGCAATTTCAACTAAACCTTGTTTGGTAGATTTTGCATCGGTGAATGCGCCTTTTTCGTGTCCGAATAATTCGCTTTCAATTAATTGATCAGGAAGAGAAGCACAGTTAATAACTACAAACGGCATTTCACTTCTTGAAGAACGTTTGTGAATATATTCTGCTAATAATTCCTTACCAGTTCCTGTTTCACCTTCAATTAAAATATTAGAATCTGACATCGCAGATTTATTAGCTAAATTTATTACTCTTTGAAGCTCTTTACTGTTGCCTATAATTCTTGTGGAAAGTTTTTTATTAACCTGTTCAGATAGAATTGCAGTTTTAACAAGAAGTTCTTTATGTTCTAAAGCTCTGTTTATTGTTAGTAGAAGTTCATCAAAATTATATGGCTTAGAAATAAAATCATAAGCACCAATCTTAATACATTCAATTGCACTTCGGATTTCAGTTTGAGCAGTTAAAATTACAACCTGAATAGAGGAGTTGTAATCTACAACAAATCTAAGAACTTCGTCCCCTTGAACATCTCGCATATTCAAATCAAGGAGAAGAAGGTCATAATTTTTTCTTTTTATAGCTTCAATTGCCAGCCTTCCATCATAAACCGTATCTACGGAAAAGCCTTCTTCTAAAAGCTGCTCTTTTAGAAGATAACAAAGAGTTTCATCATCGTCGCAAACCAAAATTTTTGAAGTTTTTTGCATTATCAGTTAAAAAATAAAATGTTTTTGTAATTGGTAAATTTGGAATAAAAAATATTAATTTTTATATTTGAAATCTTAAAAAAATGGGCGCGTAGCTCAGGGGTAGAGCATCTGCCTTTTAAGCAGAGGGTCGGTGGTTCGAGCCCACCCGCGCTCACTTTAGTCTGATGGAATATTTTTTCATCAGACTTTTTTATTTCATTTTCTTCGTAACTAAATCTTATCAACAGACGTCAAATTAATTGAAAAATCGTACTTCTAAATACAAAAATAAATCAAATATTAAAAATTATAAACAAATAAATATTTGTCATATTAAATAATATTAAGTCTTACGCAAACTGAAATTAACCTTGTTATTGAATTATAGCATAATATTTAAATAACTCCAAACGGTTCATTTTCTCAAGTTATTTGATTTTAAAGAGTTGTAAAAAATCACTTTCGAAATGATTTATTGATTCATATTTTACTCGATAAATAAATATTATTTATTTTCGATTATTTTAGTAGAAGCTTAAATTTAATTTTAAATAAATATAAGATTTATGGGTGAAATAATATTTTGGACCATTGTACGAATTGTAATTATGATTCCAATCCTTTGGATATCTGAGAGTTATATTTCTAGCCAAATTTGGTGGCTAATCAGCTCAATTGCAATTTACGGTGTTATTATTCATCCAGCTTTTATTCATTATAGATTATTTAAAGCTAAAAACAAAGAAGTTTTGGAATCGACGCTCTGCTCAACGTGTAAAAATTTTGATGAATCTGCGGTTTTGTGCATGCTTCATGATAAACATCCGACTAAAATTTTCCTCCCTTGCGATGGCTTGGATTGGGAACCAAGATCTTCAAGCGTGGATAGCGAAGATCTATATCGAATGTAGTTAGTTCATATTTTTAAAAATTTTGATTTATAATTTGAAAATTAATTAAGGATTATTATGTCTGTAAAACCAAACCAAGTCTATACAATTACATATACATTAACCGACGGCGATGGCAACATTATTGAAGTTACAAATAAAGAAAATCCATTTTCTTTTATTTCGGGAATCAACCAAATTCTTCCAAAGTTAGAAGAAAATGTAAATGGAATGTTGATAGGCAGTAAGAAAAAAGTAACACTATCTCCCGAAGAAGCCTATGGAATTTATAGCGATTCTGCAATTCAAATTATTAATCGTACAGAATTTCCCGAAGATTCGGAATTAGAAGTAGGAATGGGTTTTATTTCTGAAAGTCAGGATGGTCAAGAAATGCCGTTTATAATTAAAAAAATAGATGGAGAAAATATAACACTCGATTTTAATCATCCTTTAGCTGGAAGAACTTTAACATTTGATTTAGAATTATTAAATGTTAGAGCGGCTTCAAATGAAGAATTATCTCATGGCCATGTTCACGGACCGACAGGCCACCATCATTAATTTTTTTTTAATTATAGTTAGATAATTAGATTTTCTTCTAGCAAGTTTTGGTTTTTTTCTTTTAATAAGATTCTTAGTAAAAAGAAAAGACCGCTAAATGCAAAAGAAATTATTGCTTCTATTGGCTCAATCCTTATAATGGAAAGTGTTCCTGCAAATAAAAATATTCCCGCATATAATAAAAAATTAAAATTTCCACATTTCATATTTCAATCCTAATAATATTTATATCTTTTTTTATGATAATAAAAGTAATATGTGAATGTTAATTAAATATGAAATGACTGTTATGAAAATGTTAAATTAAAATATATTTTATAAAATAAGCTAATTTTTTACCGGCCTTTTACATTTCTTTGACAATTTCGAATCACTCCGATTTTATTTTTCTTTTGTAAGAATATTGAATATGGAGGTGAAACATGAAATCTGTTGTAATCAACAACAGCTATTCAATTTTAAGCTCAGAGTTTTTAAAATCATATATAATAACAATGCGGCCGTATTTGATGTTCGTTTCGGCAATAACCGGATTAGCAGGTTTTTCTTTCGGATCAATTGAGCTTTCTCTTGAATTATTTCTTTTATTTTCTGCTGCGTTTCTTTCATACGGTTTTGGACAAGCACTAACTGACTGCTTCCAAATTGATACCGATTCTATTTCTTCTCCTTATCGACCATTAACCAAGGGAGTAGTCTCAAAAAGACAGATTTTATTTTTAAGTATTGCTGGACTTAGCTATTGTGTTATTGTTTTTACTTCATTTAACAAAATGAATTTGCTGCTCGGAATAATTTCAGGATTAGGATTAGCAACATACACACCGTTTAAAAGAAAATGGTGGGGAGGTCCATTTTATAATTCATGGATAGTTGGCGTTTTATTTTTGATGTCTTTCTTATCTTCAACTCCGTTGTGTGGACCGAATTCTATAAAAATATTAAGCGCTTTAAGCGCAGTATTTTTTGGTTATGCAAATTTTGTACTAAGCGGATATTTCAAAGATATTTCTGCCGATAGATTAACTGGATATAATACTTTGCCGGTAGTATTTGGCAGAAAAATTTCCTCAATTGTTTGTGATGTTTTTGCTGCTCTAACATTTTTATTCTCTCTGATGACGATATTTATAATATTGATTGACAAAGATTTCAATAATTCATTTTTACCAATAATATTTTTAGTTATTGCTGCCATAGTTTTAATTAACGCGCAAGTTCATTTACATCAAGTTACTAAAGATGATGAAGCTTACCATTCTATTTCGCGCGTAGTTCATTCATACATTTTATTTCTTTCATCTATTACTTTTGCAAATAAACCTGAGTGGTTTCTAATTTTATTAATTTTTTATTTATGCTACTTTCTTGTCCTTAAAGCTAGGCCGGCAAAAAATCAAATTTAGGTGATGAAATGTTTTTGTTAATAAATCCCAAAGCGTCTGGCGGAACAGCCTTACAGAAATGGGAAGCAGTTAAAGAAGAAGTTTTTACTAAATTAAATTATCCGCCTTACATTTTCCTTAATGGAATCAATACATTGCAATCCAATATAAAAACCGCTTTAATTAATGGTGAAAGAAATTTTATATCTGCTGGTGGTGATGGTACTTTAAATTTACTATTAAATGAATTGATAAATTCTTGCAGTTCAAATCAATTAAAAGAAATTAAGATCGGCGCAATTGGCCTAGGATCAAGCAATGATTTTTACAAACCTTTTTCTAGAAATAAAATGATTCAATCCATACCGGCATTAATTAATTTTGCTGAATGCGGACTTAGAGATGTTGGCAAAATTGATTATGGCGAAAACGGAATGACCAAATCAAAATATTTTATAATAAATTCAAGTATTGGAATTACTGCTGAAGCAAATCATTTCTTTAACAATCCAAATAAAGTTTTAAAATTGTTAAAAAAGAAAAATACTGCACTTGCAATTATATATGCCGCCATAAATCAAATATTTAAATACAAAAATTTTGAAGCAGAAATTATTTATTCTTCAACTGGAAAAATTTCTTCTAAGATTACCAATCTCGGAATTATAAAAAATCCAAACTTCTCCGGGAGTATGCATTATGGCGACAAAGCTGAATATGAAAATGGATTGTTCAACGTTCATCTTTGTTATGATATGAATTTGCAAGAAAGGATAAAATTATTTTTCGCACTTAGTACTGGTAGATTTAACAAAATTAAAAAAACAAAATCATGGGTTACAAACAATCTTACAGTTTCTTCAAATAAGTTTTTTGCAATTGAATTCGATGGGGAAATAATACGAACAAATTCGGTTCAATTTTCAATTTTGGAAAAATTAATTAAGGTGTGCAAATGACCGAAAAAATTTTTGAAAACAATTTAATTAACTCGTTGGTAAGAAATTTTACACGCTCGCCGAATCAGTTAAACAAAACTTTAGAAAGCGATGTTGAAATTATTAATATTGAGGACAAAATAATTTTAGCAGCAACAACAGACAGTATTGTTGAGGAAATTGAATCGGGATTATATAAAGATCCTTACTTAATCGGCTGGATGATTGTTAATGTTAATTTCAGTGATCTTGCAGCTGCTGGTGCAAATCAACTTGGAATTTTAATTTCAGAAATTATTCCTTCATCAATTAAAAATGAATATCTTCAAGAAATGCAAAATGGGATTAATGATGCATGCAAAAAATTAAATTCATTTGTGCTTGGCGGAGATACAAACCTTGGTGAAAAGCTAATCTTAACAGGAACGGCACTTGGTTATTTTGAAAATAATAATTATCTAACACGTAAAGGGTGCTTGCCTAATCAAATTCTCTATTCAACAAATAAATTAGGACGGGGAAATGCTTTTGCAATTACTCAACTATTAAGTAATAAAGAAAAGATAAAATATTTGCCAACAGCTAGATTAAAAGAAAGTAAAGTTATTAAAAAATATGCATCGGCTTGCATGGATACAAGTGACGGAGTAATTTCAACTCTCGACCAATTAATGAGAATAAACAATTACGGATTTGAATTTGATGAAGATTGGAAATTATCAATTGATGATGAATCGAAAATAATTACAGAAAAAAATGGAATTCCGTTATGGTTGTTACTTGCCGGACAGCATGGCGAGTTTGAACTCCTTTTTTCAATTGATCCGAACAAAGAAAAAGAATTTTTAGCAGAAGCAGAATTAATAGATTGGAAGCCAATTAAAATTGGGAAAGTAATATCTGAACCAGCAATTAAAATAAATCTATATGGAAAGTGGCAAACAATAAATAGCAAGGAAATACGTAATCTATCATTTAATCAAAGCGGTGGAATAGATTCTTATCT
>DAIEML010000013.1 GCA_027349615.1 Ignavibacteriales bacterium
TGAACATCTAAGGGAGACATGAAAATAGAAATTTGTTTTGCTTTGCCGTTGATAAATTTATTATCAAAAACCTCTTTTATAAAAAGCACTTTGCCATCAGCTGGAGAGACAATTATTTTGTCGCCTTGTGGTGTAACTCGATTTGGATCTCTAAAAAAGTAAAGTGAAAATAACAAAAAGATTAGCGGGATGAAAATTAATATTAATTTTATAAAGTAATCATTTACAAAAATACTTAAAGCTAATATGATGAACACACTTATTGCTATTATTCCAAGAGTAGAATATCCGTATTTAGTAAACATTTTTTAAGCGCTCATCATGTTGAATAGGTGATCGGTGTAATGCTTAATTTCTGCTGAAGTGGTAAATTTATAAGGATCGACTAATTTTTCTTCTTTATTGATTGGAATAATTTTCAAGCTTTTGGGAGTAAAATCATCTACAACAAAAATCTTATCTTCATTTTTGCCAAAGTGGCAAGTAGTTTCAGCTAAAAGATAGCCGCGTCTTTCAAAATATGATTTTAATACTGCATTTATTTTAGAACATATTCGGTTAATAATTTTTAATTCTTCCACAGAACATAAATCAAAAGTAATTAAATGACTTTCTGCAATCATAGAGTCTTTACCGTTTCCAAAATGTACTTCAAAGATAGGTAGATTAAGCATCTCGCCTTCTTTATGTCCAAAAATTTTTGCGGTTCTTTTATCAATAATATTTAAAATTTTTATACCGAAAGGAAATCTTTTGTGTTTAATAAATTTAAGAGAATTTTTGTCATGATTTCTAACAAAAGCGGCAGGTATATGGTATTCTTTCAAATAATCAAAAAAGAATGAATTAATAAAAGCAAATTTTTCACCCAAGTTTTTGATTTTAACTTTCTTTTCTCCGTTGGAGTTTATAAAATCAAAATATTCAAGAATGAAATAATCTTTTTCATCAAAAAGTAATTCTTTCTTATGAAAATCTTCTTCGAAATGATTATTGTTATTATTTTTATTCAACCCCGAAATATCCTTTGTAAATTATAGAGTAGAAATTATAAAAATTAGATATAAAAAGTCAATCGTTTATATTATATTTACAATAAAATTTATCAAATATAAATAACTTAAAAGTGTAGAATAAATTAGACAGGAGGCGCTTAATGAAAGGCGGAATGCAAGGAATGTTGAAGCAAGTTCAAAAAATGCAAGATGAAATGCAAAAGGTTCAGAGCAAACTTGGTGATTTAATTGTAAGCGAAGAAGCTGGCGGCGGAATGATAAAAGCTACTGCAAATGGAAATAAAGAGTTAGTTTCTGTAGTTATTGACCCGCAAGTCATAAATAAAGACGAAAAAGAAATTTTAGAAGATTTGGTTGTAGCTGCTGTAAATAAAGCATTGCGTTCTGCAAATAAATTAGCCGAAGAAGAAATGTCCAAAGTTACAAAAGGTATGCTGCCTCCAGGTTTAAATATTCCGGGATTATAAATTGCAAATAGCCGAGCCATTAATTGCTGCAATTGAGGAACTGAGTAAATTACCCAGCATTGGTAAAAAAACTGCTCAAAGACTTGCACTTCACCTTTTAAAAAGTGATAAAGAGTCTGTTGAAAGTCTTGTCAATTCAATTTTGGAATTGAAAACGAAATTAAGATTCTGTTCAAGGTGTTTTAATTTATCTGAAGAAGAATTTTGTGAAATCTGTAAAAGTCAAAAAAGAGATAATTCAGTTCTTTGCGTTGTTGAAGATGTAAGCGATGTAATTGCAATAGAAAAAACTAATGAGTTTAATGGCGTTTATCATGTTTTAGGAGGAGTTCTTTCACCACTTTCCGGAGTTAGCGCTGAATCATTAAAGATAAAAGAATTGCTTAAAAGATTTGAAACTGAAGATTTTCGAGAAATTATTTTAGCTATAAATCCGGATACTGAAGGAGAAACTACAACTTTATATCTTGCCAAATTGATAAAACCTTTAGGAATTAAAGTTTCAAGAATTGCGCGCGGTTTGCCTATCGGCGGTGATTTGGAATTTGCTGACGAAGCAACAATCGGAAGAGCAGTGGTAGGCAGAATAGAATTGTAATGATCGAAAAATATATTAATTGTTTTGATCCAATTTATTTTCTAAATATAGATCAAATTGCCGATGAAGTTTTTTCCTTTTATAATTTTTCTTGTTTTAATAAACGGATGCGATTTATTTACCACTCGCAGTGCCGAAACACCCAACCAGCCGCGTTCAAATTACCAGCAAGCTGTTACGCCGGATATTTTAATTTCAAATTTTATCAGCTCATTGCAAGATAAAAGTGTAGAAAATTATCTTTCTTGTATATCTGATTCATCATATTCTCAAAAAATTTTTATATTCTCACCATCAAGCAGTGCACTTTCACAATTTCCATCTTTAGCAGAAGGCTGGGGAAGAAAAAATGAAGAACAATATTTCAATAATTTAATAGCAAAAGTTTCCCAATCTTTGCCAATTACTCTAACTTTATCCAACGCATCAGAAAGCCCGCAAGGTGATAGTTTAGTTTATACAGCTTCATATTATTTAACTGTGCCAACCACCGATCCAAATTTTCCACAAAATTATCAAGGTGCTTTGAGATTTAATTTGATTAGAGATTCTAGATCGATTTGGAGTATTTATTTTTGGCAAGATACGAAAAATAGCAATTTGCCCAGCTGGAGTGAATTAAAAGGGAGGACTTATTAATAAGAAATTGATTAAATATTTTATTCTCTTCTTATTGTTTACCGGATGTAAAAACCCTTTTGCACCTGCATTAGATGAAAATTCAAATAATCCTTCTTCAACAATTTCAGATCAAAAAACAATTGATGGCGTTTTTCAAAATTTTCAATATGCTTATACTTTTAGGGATACAATTATTTATGGAAATCTAATCGATGAAAATTTTATTTTCACTTATAGAGATTATGATCAAGGAGTTGATGTTTCTTGGGGAAGAGATGAAGAAATGAAAACTACTTATGGACTTTTTCAAAATTCTCAACAGTTGGATTTAATTTGGAATAATGTAGTTTTGTCCACCGTTGATTCTTCTTCAGCCAATATTGTTCGCGGATTTAACTTAACAATTACTTTTAGTCCGACTGATATTCAAAGATTAGATGGCAGAGTTAATATGACTTTGGTAAAAGATCCTCAAACTAGTAAATGGTTAATTACAAGATGGATTGATGAATCTAACTTCTAAATGATTTAATTTTGTACAAAATTTTTACATAATATTTTATACTAAATGATAAATTTTTGGCTGCGAGAAGCATTTAAATTAATTAGTCGTGCGAAATCTTCGTTTTTTCTTTCATTAATTTCAACAAGTATTGCGGTGTTTCTTATTGCGGCTTCCCTAATTACAATTCAACTTTCAAATGAGCTTCAAAGAAAAATTACAACAAATGTAAATATTAATGTGTTTTTAAAAGACTCATTAAAAACCAGCGGTATTTCTGAGTTGAAAGAAAGTTTATCAAAGAAAAAATATATAAGTAAAATTTTGTATATAGATAAAAATCAAGCGGCTAAAAATTTTATAAAAGAAACCGGCGAAGATTTTAGAAATCTGCTTGATTACAATCCGCTGCCGGCATCATTTCTTATAACATTAAAAGAAGGTTTTGTTGAACGTGACTCAATGAATAAAATTGTTAATTCGATTTCTAAAATGAATGGCGTCGATGAAGTTGTATTCCCAAAAGAATTTATTTATAAAGTTCTTTCTTGGCTGAACAAAATAAAAAAATATATTTTTATCATCACGGTAATTTTATTTTTCATTTCAATTTATGTCGTTTATAGTACGATGAAATTAATTACAAAATCGAAATATGAAGAACTTGAAACGATGAAGTTAGTTGGCGCTAAGTTATCGACAATCAAAATGCCTATAATATTGAACGGAATAATTATAGGAATAATTTCCAGCTTTATTTCGCTGGCTGCTTTTTATATTTTAATTTATAATTTTTCCAGTCTGGTAGAATTTCAAAAATTAATAAATATTGATTATCAAATTTATATTTTGTTATTACTTGCAATTGGACCAGTTATTAGCGCTTTAATTTGTATTTTTTCATTAAGGAAAATTACACTTAAGGTTTGAACTGAATGAATTATTTCCTAATTTTTGCCAAAAGAAATTAAAATATGCCTGCCAAATGGCTATTTAAAGGAGTTCATAAAAATTTTTTCTTGAAGAAAAGGTTTAACCGTTTTACAGAATTGAAAACAAAATATATTTTATTATTAATCTTATCGATCTTACTTAACCAATCACTTTTTTCCCAAAATTTTCCGGATTATAAAGAAAGATCATTCGCTGGCAAAATGGATTCTGTTATTGCACAGAATTATTTGGTTGAAGCAACTGAAGGAAGTGTTAATCCAAATAAATATATTGTCGGCCCAGGCGACAAATTATTTATTTCAATTAATGGAGTTCAAGATCTTTCATTTAATCTGATGATCAATCAGGAAGGCTTTTTATTTATTCCTAAGGTTGGCGGAATTGATCTTCGTAATTCAACTTTAGCCGATTCCAAAGAAAAAATTATTTCAACTATAAATAAATATTATAAAAATGTAGATGTCTTTATTTCTTTAGTCGATTTTAGAAAAATTAAAGTTTCTTTACTTGGCGATGTTAATAAACCTTCTTCTTACGTTCTTCCGGGAAATTCAAGATTGATTGATTTGATATCTAATTCATATGGATTATCGAAAACTTCAAATTATAGAGATGTTAGAATTGTTAGTAAAGACAGTACTTCAAAAGCTTACGACTTTTTAAAGTATTTAAGATTTGGAGATGAAGATTATAATCCGATGCTTAGAGAAGGCGATGCCGTTATTGTAGACAAGGTTGATGAAGTTGTTTCGATTCGCGGTGAAGTTAAGTATCCGGGAATTTATGAATATGTTAAAGGCGAAACCGTAAACGATTTTATAAAATTAGCCGGCGGATTTTTAAGCAAAGCAAAAAAAGATTCAATTGAAGTTGTTAAGTTTGATCAGTTAGGCAAGAATCAAAAAAGTTTTTATTACTCCTATAATCAACTTAAAGAACAAAATATTGTACTTGATAAACAGGATATGATATTGGTAAGGGAAATTCCCCAATATTATATCGATCGATTTGTTAAGATAGAAGGTTGGGTTAAATACCCCGGTTATTATAAAATTATTGAAGATAAAACAACATTAAAAGAGGTTATCGATGAGGCCGGCGGATTTTTGAAAGATGCTTCTTTGGTTGATGCAAGCTTATATAGAAATTTAGGGACTGTTGAGAATGATCCCGAATATGACCGGTTAAAAGAAATGCAGCGCAAAGATATGACTGATGATGAATACGATTACTTCAAAGCAAAGTCGCGGCAAAGAAAGGGGAAAGTAGTAGTTGATTTCCTTGCACTTTTTAATAACAATGATGAATCTGAAAATTTAGTTTTGAAAAATGGCGATGTCATAAATATTCCGGAAGCCAAAAATTATATTATCATGCTGGGGCAAGTGATAAATCCTGGTGATATTATTTATCAAAAAAACCTTAAAGTTGAAGATTACATCCGCATTGCTGGTGGCTACGGCTGGAGAGCTGAAACCAGCGATGTACGTGTAATCAGAGCAAATTCCGGCGAATGGGTTTATGCAAGTAAAGTTAATAAATTGTATCCTGGTGATGCAATTTGGGTTCCCGAAGAACCGCCAGCACCAAAGTTTTGGGATGTATTTACAACTTCACTTCAAGTTGTTGGACAAGTTGCATCTATTGTTGCTGCAACAATCGCAGTTATAATCGCATCAAGGAAGTAGAATTTTGAGTTATCACGAAATATTAAATATTATAATTACTCAGAGAAAAAATATTTTTCAAATAACTATTCTGGCAACTGTCATTATTTTTTTAATTCTGTTTTTTATTTATCCATTAACGTTTCAATCCAAAGTTACTGTTTTGCCGCCAGAAGAAAATAATAGATTAGGAGGAGTACAAAGTTTATTAGGCGGACAAGATTTTTCTAATCTTTTACTTGGTGAAGGTACGTCCGGTAATTCACAATTATACATGGAAATTTTGAAAAGCAGATCAGCAGCTCTTTATGTAATTGAAAAAAATAATCTGGAATCTTTATACGGAATTAAAAATAAATTTAAAGTTGCTGAGAAATTAGATAAAGAGCTTAATGTCGAAGTGTCTAAAGAGGGGATAATTTCTTTAAGTGTTAATGTTTCAACTTCTTTATTCCCTATGTTTGGCACTCAGAAAGATTCAATTAAAAATTTGGCAGCAGATCTTTCTAACAGTTTTGTTGAAGCACTTGATAAAATTAATCGTGATAAATTAATTTCCAAAGCGCAGAAAACACGTGAGTTTATTGGTCAGCAATTAATGCAGACAAAAGCAAGATTAGATTCTGTTGAAAATGAATTAATGTTTTTCCAAGAAAAGAATAAAACAGTTTCTTTACCGCAGCAAGTAAATGCTGCTATCGATGCAGCTGCTAATATCAGATCTGAAATTGTAAAAACAGAAATTGAAATTGGAACTTTAGAAACTAATCTTAAGGAAAATAATAAGACATTAATTGCCTTAAAAGATAAATTGCAGCAATTGAAAGATCAGTATTCTAAAATGGAAATGGGCAATCAAGATTATTTGCTTACATTTAAAGATGTGCCGGAACTTGGGAAAAAATTAGCTAACTTGCTTCGCGAAGTAAAAATTCAAAATGAAGTTTATTCGATGCTGCAGCAGCAATATTATAAAGAACTGATTCAAGAAAATAAAGATCTTCCAACAGTTCAAGTTTTAGATGCGGCAGTTCCGCCGTTAAGTGCGGTTTCACCGCGTCCGATTTTTTCATCAATCATTGGTGGGATTTTTGTTTTTTTATTAATGTGCTTTTCGAGTATTTATGAACATAAAAAAATGTATCTTTTCAAAAAAGAAAAATAAGGAGATTGATTTTGTATAAACCAACAGCAGTTGTTACCGGCGGTGCAGGATTTCTAGGCTCACATTTGTGCGATCGTTTACTATCCGAAGGATTTAAAGTTATCTGTGTTGATAATCTAATTACAGGCAATATAAATAATATTTCACATCTCGCAGGGAATGAAAATTTTTCTTTCGTAAAGCATTATATTACAAATTACATTTTCTTACCGGGAAATATAGATTATGTTCTTCATTTTGCATCACCGGCAAGCCCGATAGATTATTTAAAACTTCCAATTCAAACTTTAAAAGTTGGATCTTTGGGAACTCATAAAGTACTTGGTTTGGCGAAAGAAAAAAAAGCAAGAATGCTTCTCGCTTCAACATCTGAAGTTTACGGCGATCCGAATGTTCATCCGCAGACAGAAGATTATTGGGGAAATGTAAATCCGATTGGACCTCGCGGCGTATATGACGAAGCTAAGCGTTTTGCTGAAGCAATGACAATGGCTTATCATCGTTATCATGGAGTTGAAACAAGAATTGTTAGAATTTTTAATACATACGGACCTAGAATGAGACTTGACGACGGAAGAGTTTTACCGGCGTTCGTTGGCCAAGCATTGCGAGGTGAAGATTTAACAGTTTTTGGAGACGGTTCACAAACAAGAAGTTTTTGTTACGTGTCAGATTTAGTTGATGGTATTTTCAAATTATTAATGTCGAGCGAAGTTAATCCGGTCAATATTGGAAATCCCGCGGAGATAACAATTCAGCAATTTGCTGAAGAAATAATAAAACTGACCGATGCAAAAAGCAAAATCATTTATAAAGAACTTCCTGAAGATGATCCTAAAATTAGGCAGCCGAATATTGAGAGAGCAAAAAAGATTTTAGGATGGACTCCAAAAGTTGATAGATCTGAAGGTTTGAAAATTACACTGGAGTATTTTAAGAAAGTTATCACTCCATAAATTAGATGAAAAATAAATTTACTTCTACGGTTGCTGGAGCTTCAATTCTAATAACTGCCGTAGGATTGATTGGTAAAGGTTTAGGTTTAGTTCGTGAAATAGTTTTTGCAAATTTTTTTGGTTTAAATGCTCAGTATGATATTTATTTAGTCGGTGCTGTACTTCCTTTAACTATCAATTCAATTATTTTATATCTCAGTCAAAATTATATAATTCCAAATTACAACCGGATAAAGATTAACGAACTTAATAATTCAAATAGATTTATAAATTCCACTTTCTGGTCTTTTTCAATTCTAAGTATTGTTTTCTCAGTCGCTTTGTTTTTTCTTTCAAAATTTATAATAAAATTTTATATCCAGCCGGAGTCTGTTTCATTATTTAATTCCGCACTTGAAGTTTTTAGATTATTTATTATAACTATTCCCTTAAATGCTGCATTTTCTGTTTTAGCAGCTTACCTGCAGGCTGAATTTGAATTTAAGCTGCCGGCGTACTCTCAGTTATTCTTGAATATATCTATCATTTTTATAGTTTTTATTTTTTCCAACAAGGTTGGCATTTATACAATTCCTTTCGGCTACATTGTTGGAAGTATTCTGCAACTATTTTTCCTATTGATAAAAGTAAAAAACAAAATCAAATTTAGTATTATTGATTTTGTAAGATCGCAAAAGAGTTTTTCAATTTTAAATTATTCTTTACTTATAACAATTCTTATAGAATCAATTAGTCAAATTTATTTACTTGCCGATAGATATTTTTTAAACTCAGTTCCTCAAGGCGGAATTGCATCGCTAAATTATGCGTCAAATATTTTTCTTCTGCCAATAACTATTATTTCTATTGCACTTTCGACAGCGATTTTTCCAAAATTATCTCAATCGTTTAGTTCAAATGATAATGAAGATTTGGAAAATAAATTAAACAGCTTTTATAGCGTGAACCTTTATTTGTTTGTGCCGATAAGCTTAATATTATTTTTTTATGGGGATTTAATAATTAGAATTCTTTTCCAACGCGGCGAATTTAATTATAAAGCAACAATCATGACTTTTGATGTTCTTCGGTTTTATTCTTTGAGTTTGGTTTTTTATTCAAGTTATGTAGTATTAAATAAATTAATTTACAGCGCAACTCTTGTAAAAGAACTTTTGTTAATTACCATAGTCGGCTCGTCATTGAAAATAATTCTGAATTTTATTTTAGTTGGAAAATATCAGCAAGTTGGCTTGGCAATCAGCACTGTTTTAAGTTATATCTTTTTCTTTTTATTTGGAACTATTTTAATCAATTCAAAACTGAAACTAAAAATCAAAAATTTTTTCTATGAGTTATTGTTTAATTTATTAAATGGATTTATTAGCTATTTGCTTTCGGAGATTTTAGTAAATAATTATTTTTCCAAAAATCATTTTACCAGCAATTTATTAAAGTTGATTGTTTTTATTGCTGTATATACTGCTAATTCGATTTTAGTAAATCAAAATGCAGTGAATATATTTAAGCGAACAATTATTTTTAAGAAGTCTAAACAAGTTACGGCAAATTAATAAGGCAAATTATTGTTTGAATTTTCAAAATACATTAAAGAAAACGGAATATTAGATAAGATTTTAATAAAATTTTTTTCAAGCTTTATTTCCACTGCAAATCTATTTAATCAAAAGCGTTTTAATAATTCCAAAATATTAATAATTTCATTTCACAAGCTTGGTGATACTGTTTTTACTATTCCTGCCATTAAAGCTTTAAAAAAAGAATTTGGTTCCGAAATTACAATAGCCTGTTTTGATGACTCAAGAAAAATTTATGAACTAGCATTTGAAGACTTGAATTACGTAATTATGAAAAATGAAGATTTTTTGTTTAGCGGGAGAATTGCTAAATCTTCATCAAGGAGAAAAATCAAAAATATAAAAGCTGGAACTATAATCGATCTTACTGGCGCAATAAATTCAGCGTCACTAATTTTTAAAAGTAAATCTGAAAGAATAATTGGTTTTAATGAAAAATATTTCCAAAAAATTTATTCTGAATTTATTCCCAAAAGAAAAATTCCGCACTTAATGGATTTATATTTGGATGTCGCTAAAGCCTTAGTCAAGATACAAGACGAAAGCGGGCTTAAAAATTTTGGCAATTCAGAAAACCAAGGCGAATATATTTTAATTCATCCATTTGCTGGATGGAAAGCGAAAGAATGGGAATTTCATAAATTTATTGAACTTGCTGAACAATTAAATAAAAATTATAAATGTAAAATTATAATTCCTAAGGTTAGAACAAGTGACAAGATTGTAATGCAGTTAGTTGAAAATAAAATTTCTTATTTCATTTCTTCTGAAGTTTCAGAATTGATCGATGTAATTAAAAAAGCATCATTTGTTATCGGCTGTGATTCTGGTGTAATATACATTGCAAGTCTTCTGGGGAAACCGACTTTTTCCATTTACGGTCCAACGAATCCTCAATTCAGTTTACCATTTGGCTTAAACCATAAATACATACAGCAAGAAGTAAATTGCTCTCCAAAATTCAATGAGCAGTATTGTTTATTGGATGCAGGTAGAAAATGTCAAACGATAGACTGTATGAACTTATTAAGTGTTAAAAAAGTTTTGGATCAAATACATATATTTATGGCAAGCGTCGCTCAGCATAAGTTTCAAAAGGTAGAAAAAGGCGGGGACTTTTGAATTTAGAATTTGTAAATAATAGGAAAAAATTAATTCTTATTGCACTTGGATTGGGTTTAATAACTATTGCAATTTATCCTTTTACATGGATTGGAATTGCTGCGATATTATCTATAATTTTTTTCTACGTGTCAGGTGAAAAGCATTTGATACCTTTTTCAATTGTCCTTTTTTTAATTATGTCAAGTGATTTTACTGAAAGTTATAGAAATTATATAAACATTTTTTTAATTCTTTTAATGGCTTACTTATATCTTAAAAATTATGGTTTAACTATTAAAACGATATCTGCTTTCCCCAAAGAAATAAATTATTTAATAGCTCTTACAATAATTTCAATGTTACTTTCTTCAATATTTTCCGCAAATATTTTATTTACAATGATGGTAACATTACGGCAAATTATTTTTTTCATTCTTGTATTTATATTTTTCTCTTTTATAAAAGGTAGAGAAACAGTTCTGTATTACCTTGGATCATTAATAATTGTAAGCATCATTCTTGGAATTGTTATATTTTATGAAATAATGACCAAAGGATTAAGTATTTTTTCGGTTCAAAGCAATTCATTCGTACAATTTTCAAGCTTGTACAGCAATCCAAATGAAGTTGGACTTTTACTTAATGTTTCTATTCCAGTAATGGTTGGAATTGTTTTAATTAAAAGAGATGAACAAAATAAATTTATTTTGCTTTATTATTTGGCACTTGCATTTTTATTTGTCGTTTTACTGCTTACGGATTCTAGAGCTTCAATCGGAGCAGTATTCTTAAGCTCTATTTATATTTTATGGAAAATAAGATCAAAATATTTAAAGTACATTTTATATTCATTCATCTTTACAGCAATTCTGATTTTACTCGTTCCTGTCTTAAATGAATTCTTTGGAATATATTTTCGCGTCGGAAGAATTTTAGAAAATACTCGTTATGATATTTGGGCCATGACATTAAGAATAATTAAAAATAATTTTTTGTTTGGCTTAGGACCTGATTTGTTCTCGACTAAAATTTATAAATATCTTCCGGTAATGCTTGGTAGTTTTGAAGAGCACCAAATATGGTGGGCTAGGACTGGTACCGCACATAATTTTTTTCTTTTTAAGTTTGCTGAAACAGGCGTTTTGGGATTTGCTTCCGCAGTTTATTTGTTTTATGTATTCTTTAAAATATCAAATTATATTCAGAAAAAATTTAAAAATAATGATAACCAAAATTATTTATTATCAATTTCTCTAAGCAGTGTCGGTGTTGGATTATTTAGTCGCGCCTTTTTAGAGTCTACAGGCTTAATTTCAAATGGATGGATAACACGAGATTTACCGTTCTGGATTGTGTTTATAGTTGTTGCATATTTTTATCAAAATTTATTTTTAAATGAAAAGAAAATTGAAAATATTTAAGCTAAGTTGAATGAGAGAATTTTGAATGAAAATTTTAATGCTCGCCGACCCGGGATCTGCTCATACTATAAAATGGGTGAACTACTTAGTCAAAAAAAATATTGAAGTTTATTTATTTGGCATGTCAGATTTTAACGCCGAAGATTATTCTGAAAGTAAATTGTTAAAAATTGATTCACTAAAAATTGGGAATAGAGTATTCACAAAAACTGATGGAGCATTTTCTAAAATAAATTACCTGAAGGCAGTTCCAAGAATTAAAAAAATTATTGGTGAATTTAAACCAGATATTTTGCATTCACATTATGCTTCTAGTTACGGATTTTTGGGAGCTTTAAGCAAATTTCATCCATATATTATTTCAGTTTATGGCTCAGATGTTTTTAATTTTCCTCAAAAAAATATTTTTAACAAAACCATCTTAAAATTTAATTTATCTAAAGCGAATAAAATTCTTTCTACAAGTAATGTGATGGTGAAAGAGATTGAAAATTATTCATCAAAATATATTGAAGTCATTCCATTTGGAATCGACCTAGATTTATTTAAACCTTTTATTCCTCAAAATAATTTTTTTGAAAAAAATGATATTGTAATTGGAACTGTAAAAACTCTTGAAGAAAAATATGGGATCGAGTATTTAATCCGAGCTTTTATGTTGGTTAAAGAACACCATCCTGAAATTCCATTAAAATTATTGATTGTTGGAAAAGGCACAAAAGAAATTTATTATAAAAAATTAGTGTCTGAATTAGGAATTTCTGAATTAACAAAGTTTACTGGATTCATTAGCCCGCAGGAAATTCCGTTTTACCATAATTTAATTGATATTTCTGTTTTTGTTTCTCTAGAAGAAAGCTTCGGTGTATCAGTGCTTGAAGCAAGCGCATGCGCCAAGCCGGTAATTGTTTCAAATGCTGGGGGACTTCCTGAAATTGTAGAAAATAATAAAACTGGGATAATCGTTGAGAAACAAAATGTTGAAGAAACCGCGGCAGCGATCGAAAAGCTTTTACTTGACAAACCCTTAAGAACAAAATTTGGAAATTTTGGAAGAGAAAGAGTAAGAGCACATTTTAATTTCAACAATAATGTAAATCAAATGATAAATATTTATGATAAAATTTTATCAAAAGAAATTTTGAAGGATTAATCTTGTCTGAATCTGAAAAGTTAAAACCGATAGTTTCTGTTGTAATTCCTTGCCGTAACGAAGCTGAGTATATTAAAAAAACTATTCATTCAATATTCAACCAGAAAAATATTCCTGGTGAAATAGAAATTTTAGTAGTTGATGGAATGAGTACAGATGGAACTAAAGATTTATTAGATAAAATCTCTTCAGAAGATAATCGAGTGAAATTACTTCCTAATCCAAAAAAGATTACTCCTGTTGCAATGAATCTTGGAATTAATAATGCTCTTGGCGAATATATAGCTATAATGGGTGCTCATTCCGAGTATGATGAGAATTATTTATCAGAATGTTTAAAACTTTTTAATATTGATTCTTCAATTATGTGTACTGGCGGACCAATTCAAAGTGAAGGCCGCACTAATTTTGGCAAAGCTTCAGCACTTGCAATGTCGCATCCAATTGGAGTTGGAAATGCAAAGCATCGATTCCCAAATTATGAAGGTTATGCAGAAGGTGCCGGATTTCCAGTCTTCAAAAAAGAAATATTTGAGAAAATTGGAATTTATGACGAAAGTTTAGTAAGAAATCAAGATGACGAATTAAATTTTAGATTAACAAAAGCTGGGTATAAAGTTTATCTCTCTCCAAAAGTTAAAAGTAAATATTATGTTAGAGACAATCCTAAAAAATTATTTACTCAATATTATGATTATGGATTTTGGAGGATTGCTACTTTAAAAAAGCATGGTGCTGCGGTTTCTATTCGTCAATTAATTCCGGCAATTTTTTATCTTTTCATTTTATCGACTATTATCATTTCACCATTTTTACCAATTAATCCTGTAATAACTATTTTAACAATTCCTGTTATTTATTTGATCATAATTGCTATATTTACGTTAGAAATAATTTTAGAAAAGGGAATCAAAATTGGGTTAATGTTTCCTCTGGCAATTATGATTCTGCATTTTTCTTATGCTCTTGGCTTTTTGAAAGGGATAAAGCTTTTTCGAAATAAAAAGTGATGTCAAAGTTATTAAATATTGCTTTTTGTGTTTAGTTTTTCCCATTCCTTAGAATGTAAAATGAGAAAAATAACAATATTTTTAGTTTTCCAATTTCAAATTGCGGTATTAAATTTGAAAAGCGAAAATAATTATGGAAAAAGAATTTATAAATTTTCATAAACCATTTGTCACAGATGATGAAATTAGAGAAGTTGTTGAAACTGTTCGTTCCGGATGGTGGACGACAGGCCCCAAAACAATAGAATTCGAAAAGGAATTTAATTATTATATTGGGTCAAATTATTCGTTAGCAGTTTCATCTTGGACGGCCGCAGCCCATTTGGCTTTGGAGGCAATTGGACTTCAAAAGGGTGATGAAGTAATTGTGCCGGCAATGACGTTTACTGCGACTGCAGAGATCGTTTGTTACTTCAACGCTAAACCGGTTATTGTTGATGTTCAAAAAAAATCTTTGAACATAAATCCGGAAGAAATTGAGAAAGCAATTACTAAAAAAACCAAAGCGATTATTCCGGTTCATTTTGGCGGCAATCCTTGCGATATGAGTGAAATAATTGAATTAGCTGATCGATATAATCTCAAAATTATTGAAGACGCTGCACATGCTCTACCTTCCTGGTATAAAGATAAACTTGTTGGAACGATCGGTGATATAACTTGTTTTAGTTTTTATGTAACAAAAACTCTAGCTACTGGTGAAGGCGGAATGATTTGTACAAATGATAAGGAGATTGCTGAAAGATGTTCAATTATGCGTTTGCATGGAATAAATAAAGATGCGTGGAAACGCTATAGTAACGAGGGTTCTTGGTATTACGAAGTTGTAGCACCTGGTTTTAAATATAATTTTACGGATATACAGGCGGCATTAGGAATTGCGCAGTTGAAAAAAATTGATTTAATGCATCTTGAGAGAAAAAAAATATTTGAGAAGTATAACCAAATATTTTCGCATAATGAACTAATACAGCTTTACGAATATGAAAATGATAGAAGACCGTCTTATCACCTTTATCCAATCTTTTTAAATTTGGAACAACTTAAAATAACTAGAGCTCAATTTATCGATGAACTGAAAAAAGTTGGCATCGGTGCAAGTGTTCATTTTATTCCGTTGTACAGACATCCTTATTATAAAAATACTTTTGGTTTAGAAGAAAAAAATTATCCCGTTTCTGAGTTTATGTATCCAAGAATTATTACACTTCCAATTTGGCCGGGAATGACAGACAATCAAATATACAGAGTTGCTGAAAGTGTTAATTCGATTTCAAAGAAATTTAAGAAATGATAGAAAATAAAAATCAGAACGATATAAAAATTTATTTTATCTTTAAAAGAATATTTGATGTTCTTGTTTCTTCATTATTGTTGATTTTATTAAGTCCGGCTTTTCTTATTATTACAATCTTAATCTTTGTTACCTCAGGTTCCCCAATTTTCTTTTATCAGGAAAGAGTTGGTAAGAATTGGAAATCATTTAAGATTTTAAAATTTCGGACAATGATCTCAAATGCTGATAAAATCGGCCCCGGGATAACTTCTTCTGATGATAATAGAATTACGCCAATCGGGAAAATATTAAGAAAATTAAAATTAGATGAGCTGCCTCAGCTAATAAATGTTATTCATGGTGATATGAGCTTGATTGGGCCACGTCCGGAATTGCCAAAGTATGTTAACTATTTTAAGAATGATTACTCTTCAATTCTAAATATAAAACCAGGCATTACAGATTACGCTTCAATTAAATTTATTAATGAAGAAAGTTTAATTTCGAGTGAAGACAGAGAATTTATTTATCTAAATAAAATTCTTCCTTCAAAAATTATTTTGTACAAAAAATATCTTAATGAAATTAGTTTCTTAACAGACTTAAAAATTTTATTTTTCACTTTAAAGGGGTTAGTTTCATGAGTAATTATGATTCGAACTTTACATCATCTAACTTAATGCGAAAATTATTGTTCATCTTTTTTGATTTAATCTCATTTACTGCTTCAATTATTTTAGCTTTCGTTATTAAAGATGATTCAGCTTATTTATTTTTTAGCAGCAGTTCTGTTGTTGCTATACTTGCAGTATTTATTGTTATCAAGCTTTCGATTTTCTTCTTCTTCAAGCTTTATGATATTTCTTGGAGATATGTATCGCTTCACGATTTGGCTAACATCAGCAAGGCTTGTTTAATCAGCAATGGAGTTTTGTTTATTATAATTTATGGTTTTAATATTCATATCTTTTCAGGCTTTCCAAAAATTGTTTTGCTCATCGATTTAATTTTTACTTTTCTTCTTTCTTCCGGATTTAAAATTTCTAAAAGAATGTATCTAGAAGTGATGAGGCAAAGTATTGGCAATTCTGATTTGAAAAAAACTTTAATAATCGGCGCCGGTAGCAGTGGTGAACAATTACTTAGAGATATTCATAGAAGTCACCCTAGAAAAATTTTCCCTGTTGGTTTTGTTGATGACGATTTATCTAAGCAAAATTTATACTATCAAGGAATTAAAGTTTTAGGAAGAACAGATCAGCTTGCGGAAATTATTAAGAAATATAACATCGATACTGTGCTGATTTCCGTCCTAACTGCCGATAGAAATTTTCACCGAAGAATTTTAAATATCGCTAGAACATCCGGAGTGAAAGATGTAAAAGTTGTTTCTTCAATTAATGATGTCTCCAACTCTATCAAAATAGGAATCAATGATGTTAGAGACATTGATGTTTGCGATTTAATCGGACGACAGGCAGTTTCTATAAATACAAAGGTAATCAGCGGTTATTTAAAGGATAAGAAAGTATTAATTTCCGGAGCTGCCGGCTCAATCGGTAGTGAAATTTCCAGGCAAGTTGCTTTCTATGAACCAGAACAAATTGCTATTGTGGATATAAATGAAAGCGATCTCGCCGATCTCGAATTACAGCTTAAAAGAACGTTCCCTTCAACAGAAATTAAAATGTTTTTATGCGACATCTCAAATAAATTAAAAGTTGAAAGAATGTTTGATGAATTCAGGCCGGAAGTTGTATTTCATGCTGCGGCTTATAAGCATGTTCCGGTGATGGAAAAATTTCCTGAAGAAGCTGTAAGGGTTAATATTATCGGCACACACATCTTATCATCCATTTCTACAAAGTACGGTGTTGAAAATTTCATTTTAATCTCAACTGATAAAGCTGTTAATCCCGCAAGCATTATGGGCGCATCAAAAAGGATTGCAGAAAATATTGTTACCGGAATTGGAAAGGGAAGTAATTCTCGTTTTGTTGCTGTTCGCTTTGGAAATGTTATTGGAAGCCGTGGAAGCGCTTTACCGATTTTTATTGATCAACTAAAAAATGGCGGACCTTTAACAATTACTCATCCTGAAATGAAACGCTATTTTATGACCATTCCGGAAGCTGTTGCTCTTGTACTTCAAGCTGCTGCTACTGGAAAGAATGGTGATGTTTTTATTTTAGATATGGGCGAGCCGATTAAGATTGTTGATTTGGCAACCGAATTAATTCTTTTGAATAATTTAATTCCTGGTAAAGATATTAAAATTGAATATACCGGAATTAGAGAAGGTGAAAAACTTTTTGAAGAAGTTTTAACTGCCGAAGAAGGTGTAATTAAAACTTCGCATGAAAAAATATTTAAATCCCGTTTGGTTTATATGCATAATGAAGAATCGATAAATGCCATGGTTAAAGAGTTTACTGATATGATGAGTTATTCCACTAAAGATGATTGGATTGCAATATTTAAATATTATGTGCCGACTTTTAATCCGACTTCAAGTTTAGACCAATTCGATACTGAAACCGGAAGCGGAATTTTGCCTCTTCAAGCTAATTCGAAAATCTAATTTAGATTTTAAATGTAAAATGAATGCATAAATAAACCGGCGAAAGTTTACTAATCATTAATTATCTTGCTTTGCGGATGAAACTCATTCCAATGAAATTGAAACCTTTTATTATGATTATCGTTTTAGTAAACGCAGGGATTATTTTCCCTCAAGTTGAGAATATTCCCGCCGATCATCCGGTTTATTCATTCCTAAAAGAAATGCAGGTAAAAGGTATTCTGAAAAATTATAGTGATGTTGTTCTGCCGCTCTCTAGGAAGCAGGTTATTAACGATTTAAAACAAATCGAAAATAATTTTGGAAAGTTAGATGAAACTGATAAAGAATTTTTAATTCGGATGGAAGAAAAAATCTGCGTAAGTTTTAAAAATAGGAAAAATTATGTGAACATTTTTGAAAACTTTCCGCAAAGTTTTGAACAAAATATAATTTCAAATTCTCAAAAGCATTTATACAGTTATGGCGATTCCTTAGTTTCTTTTTTTATTGATCCGGTATTGGAAGGTAAATATATTTACTCAAGTTTGTATAATAATAACAGTTCTTTGCTAAACTTCGGTGGAACTATCAGGGGAAGTTATAATAATTGGCTTGGCTTTTATTTGCAAGGTACAAACGGAAACGAATTCGGAAGTAGAAATGTTGCCGAATTAGATAAACGTGTTGAGCAAAGTTATACTTTTAATCAAACTAAA
>DAIEML010000140.1 GCA_027349615.1 Ignavibacteriales bacterium
CATAAATAAATATGATATAACCGGCGGCGCCGGAGTAGCGGCTTTTAGGCTTCACAAAGCACTAGCTGCAAAATATTCTACGGAAGATTTGTTTTTAGTAGGGATTAAGAATTCTGATTTTCCAAACGTTATCCCGACTAGAAAACCCGGTTTCCAAAATTTTACCGAACGCGGATTGAACTTTATCTTCAATCAATTTGGACTTCAATATAAATTTCATCCATTTTCGACTAAGACTATTTTAAAAACCGCAAAAGAATTTTCACCGGACATAATAAGTCTGCACAACGCCCATGGCGGTTATTTCAAAACTTCGTTGTTAATAGAACTTTCCAAAATTGCACCGATTGTATGGACACTTCACGACATGTGGGCTTTCACCGCAAATGCCGCTCATACTTTTGGCGATGAATCGTGGAAACAAATGATAAGCGGAAAGAACGAAAACAAGCTTTTCCCGCAGATTGGTTTGAACACTGGTAATTGGCTGTTAAAAGAGAAGAAAAGGATTTATTCAAACTCAAACCTTACAATCGTCACTCCATCAAAATGGCTTTGTGAACTTGCAAAACAAAGTCCGGTTTTTAGTGGTAAAAAAATCTTTCACATTCCTAACGGTATTGATACAAATATTTTTCATCCCAGAGACAAATCCGAAATCAGAAGAGAACTTAAAATCCAGGCTGACTCAAAAGTTTTAATTTTCGGAGCTGAAAAAGTAACGTCGGGAAATTATAAAGGTGGAAGCAGTTTAATCAGTATTCTAAAAAATTTAGACGACAAGCTAGAAGAAAAAATTCATCTAATTATTTTTGGGAAAAGTGATTTGAAAAGTCATTTTGAATCTAAAAATTTTGTAGTTCATGAAACAGGATATATTTATGATGAAGAAACTCTGGCAAAATATTTATCCGCTGCAGATATTTTTATTTACCCGACGAAAGCTGATAATTTGCCTAACGCCTTGATTGAAGCTTCAGCTTGCGGACTTCCTTCAATTACTTATGATGTTGGAGGATGCAGCGAAATAATTTTAAATGGGAAAAATGGATTTTTAATTCCATTGTTTAATGAAAAATTATTTGTTGAAAAAATTATAGAAACTTTAAAAGATAATTCGTGGGATAAATTAAAAAATTCATGTTTAAAAATTGCAGAAGAAAAGTTTAATACTTTTTCAATGTCTGATAATTATTTTAATTTATTTGAAAAATTGTTATAAAACTGGTTATGTAAAAAATTCTCACAACAATATTAAAAATCATTTTGCATTTGTTAAAAAGATAACATAGTTTTATTAGTAATAAATTAAGAGTGGGATTTATGAATAAATTCATTGGTTCACTAATAATTTTATTAGTTTTAATATTAACTGGTTGCTCAAGAGATTCAATTACATCTCCACAATCAAATAAAACTTCAGGTCAAGTTTCACTTCAATTTGACAAAGTTAATGCCCCAAAAAATGTTGTTAATATAACTGCATATTTAACTCGTACAGGATATGATACCCTAAAAGGCACACTTAATTTATTAAATGATTCAAGCGCAGATATTTTCATTCAAAATATCCCAGCTGGACAATGGCATTTAACTGTAAATGCACAAAATGATTCAAATGTGGTTGTCTATAGTGGAGAAACCGACGTCACTATAACTGATGGTTTTACAACTCAAGTTAATTTAACATTAATTTCTACTGGGCAAGGTTTTGGGAATGTATATATAATTGTGAATTGGGCAAACAACCAACCAATTTTTATTGATTATCTTGCAAATCCAGTTTTTACAATTGTACAAAATCCAAGTTATCCAAATAGTGTTTCGGAAGCAAAAATTCTTTTTGAAAATGGAATTTATAAAATGTGGTACCTAAGTGGATATAATTCTGCAAGAGGAAATATATGGTATGCCGAATCGAATGATGGAATACATTGGAATAATAAATTAAATCATCCTGTATTATGCCCTGATTCTATTGGGGCGTGGGATAATCTAACAGTTGGTGGTGGAACAGTAATTAAAGATGATGGAATCTATAAAATGTATTTTAATGGTGTCAATTCTCCATTTGGTCAATCTCAAATCGGATTAGCTATTTCAACTGATGGGATTGTTTGGTCAAAATATTTTTATCCTGTTTTAAAAGCTGATAGCTTACAAAATTTTCATCTTGGTACTGAATCTGTGATAAAATTTAACGGCACTTATTATATGTATTATCAATCAAGTCCGATTAATAATTATAATTCAGTAGTAATTAATCTTGCTACATCAACTGATGGATTAATTTGGACAAATTATAATAAAAATCCAATTTTAATACCTACATTATCATGGGAAGGTTCGGGAATTTCTTATCCTTCAGTTATAAATGATGAAAAACAATTTTTAATGATATATCAAACTATGCGTAGAAATGCATTTGGTATTGCATATTCAAGTGATGGAATAAATTGGACAAAAAAATATCAGAATCCAGTTTTTACGAAAAATGATGCTATCCAAAATTATATTGAAATTAATTATCCTTTTCTGTTAAAGACAGGTAATGAATATCGAATTTATTATACAGGAGCGATTAATTCTATTCAACAATGCATTTCCTTTGCAAGGAGTTACAACATTCAGTAATCTATAAATAATTATCTAAAAACAATAAAGAAGAATTATTATTTAATATTAACTTATCAGTTTGGATAAAAAACTGGCTATATTTTTACGATTAAAACGTTCAATTTTACTTAATTCTATTTTTAATTGATTTGAATTTTCGAATATCTCTCCGCCATCTTCATCATATCTAAACATCATTCCAGCATTTGTTTCTTCCAAAATTTTTTTCACTTCTTCATTGTCATTTCCGAAAGCTATTATCTTTTTGCCGGATCTTAGATATTCGAATAACTTACCCGGAACATGTCTCGGCTCAGTTGCACAAACAAGCAAGTAAGATGATTTCATTAACTCTTCCAGCATCTGCTTATAAGTTAGAAATCCTAAATATTCTACATTGTAAAGTAAACCAGCTTCTTCTATTGAGGCTTTTATTACTGGACTAACTGTTCCGACAAATTTTAATTTCATCTTTCTCCCCTTTTCAATTTCTAATTTAATTCTTTTCCAAAAATTTGGAACATTTTGAAAATCAAAAATATTTCCTGCGTGAAGAATTATTTCTTCACTTGCTTGCGGCTGAGGTTCGAGATTTTCAAAATCATCTTCGTTATATCCCCAATATAAAACATGAGACTTCTCAATTGCGCATGGATATTTTTTTATGTAGTCATTTTTCATCGTTTCAGTAACGAAAATTGCTGCACTTGAATTATCAACTACTTTTTTTTCAAAGTGATTATCAATTAACAAAGTTATTTTGCTTCGGTTAAAATTTTTATAATAAACTATATCTACCCATGGATCAATAAAAACCGGATAGAAATTTTTCTCAAACTTTTTAGCTAGCGATAATCCAATTAAATGCACCGAGTGTGGAGGTCCAATGGAAATTATTGCATCAATTTTTTCAGATTGAAAAATTTCTTTTCCTTTTTTTATGCCAGAAAAATACCATCCAATCCGAGCATCAGGAATAAATAAATTCATTCTAAGCCAGATTGATATTTTGTGTGTTAAACTTTTATTCGTAATTGAAATTGTTTCAGAAGCAACAAGTTGTTCATCCTTTTTTTTGCCGATAAATTTTTTGTACAAGTTGAATGGCTCAAAAGTTTTGCTTTTATATACTTTCAAGTTAGGATCGATCTCATTTAATAAGCTTTCATCTTTAGCAGAAAAAGTATCTTCATCTACGGTTAAAACAACCGGCTGCCAGCCAAACTCGGGCAAATATTTGATCATCTTTAACGGCCAGTGCAGCGATGCTTTTCCTGATGGCGGCCAATAATATGTAATAAATAAAACTTTCTTCACTTGTAATTTTTAATTCAATTTTAAGTTGAAATTTACTTATAATAATAGGGAAATAAAAAATTAGAAATTTCCTGATGAAATATTCGACTATATAAAAATCAGCTACTTTTTTATATTTGTGATGTACTTATGAAATGGTTATATAGTATAAAATAAATTTATATCAATTAGAAAATATTTATTATACAATGGAATTAAGATTGAAAAACTTACAAAAATTTATTGTGGTTGGAGATAGAGTTTTGATTCGACCTGAAGAAGATACAACAAAAACTGCCAGCGGACTTTATCTTCCACCTGGCGTATCCGAAAAAGAAAAAGTTCAAAGCGGTTACATTATCAAAGTTGGTCCTGGATATCCGACAGCTGCACAAGGAGATGAAGAGCCCTGGAAAGAATTGAAAGAATCTGTAAAGTATATTCCTCTTCAAGCAAAAGAAGGAGATTTAGCAATCTTCCTGCGAAAAGAAGCTTACGAAATTGAATTTGAAAAAGAAAAATTTTTAATAATTCCTCAATCCGCAATTTTATTATTGATCAGAAATGATACTATCGATTTTTAGTTTCAAATCTAAACAACAATTTATTTAAGAGTGAAAAAATTTTAATAAAACCGAGAAGAGTGAAACTATAATTGAAGTTGAAATTATAAACAAAAAAAGTTTTGCGCTAGAAAATTTTTTTTCTTCTCTAATTCGAACAAAAAGTTTATCATCATTCCACGAAGTTTCATTGTAAGAAAACTGTTCGACATTACTGTCACTAAAAAAAAGTCTTTTCTGATTCATATCCATCCATTCATTTTATTATTCCCACCAACTCAAAATTTTAAATCTTGATGATTTTAAATTTGCCTTGGCATTATTTATTGCTTGGCTGCTGTAAAAGAACTGTGCATTTCCAGTCGCTTGAAAATTTATACTTTGCCCAACAAAAATTGATCCGCCGTAAATTCCAGCGTTTCCAGTTGTTTTTGTAGTGATTTGAGATTGGCCATAGACAATAATGACGCCATAAAATGTAAAGTTGCCGCTCATGGATAAATTTCCGTTTACTACCATAACACCGTATCCATTTGCTGTTCCGCTAAACTCAACATTTCCATTTACATAAGTTATTTTGGGATTAGCCGCAGATCCAAAAGTCCCACTTGAATATGTACCGCTGGCTACCGTTGTATCTGCTGCGAATATACAGTTCTGAGTAATTTCCTGCCAATTTGTTGTATCTGTTACTGAATGAATACTAGGCGCTCCACCTTCTCCTTCAATTGCATTAGAAATTTTAGGTTTTAAATCATCATCAACATATTCACTGTCTGACGGGCTTGTAACTCCGATCCCGGGAAGCGCTGGACTTGTACCGACAGTTCCATCCATATTATGATCATTACCATCAATACTGATATTGCCAGCAAGATTTAGCCCCAAATTATTTGCTGATATGTACAAAGATGAATTAACATTTGGTAATGATACTGGATATCGCCTTGCAGTTATAATAGTTGTATGAGTAATACCGCCGAAATAACCAATTGATTTAATAACTAAGTTTGTATCTGGTCCTGAAATATAAATATCATAAGATCCATTCATCAAACTATTTCCCAAATAACTTCCCGACATAGATTTATTTCTTCTTAATTTTTCAAGATAAATTTCAATTCCTGAATTAGAAATTAATCTTGCCTGCATTTGATTAAAATAACTTACCGTTGCTTTTGAACCTTGAGAATTATTTGCATTTAAATTGACTATTAAAAGCGAAATAATAATTGACATCCCCAATACGATTATTAAAATACCTTTGCCCATACTAAATATTCCTTGGACTTACTGTGATTTCCCAATATGTTTTTGCATAGGAAGAATCAACTTTCTCTGGAGATTGTAACCATATTTCTGCTTTAACATATTTAATACTGTCAACGTTTGTTGTAGTATATCCGAATTCATTTTTATAACTAAATTTTAATGAAGTTAATCCATACGAAGAACATTTTAATGTATCGTTGTTAACTATACGGTAATAAATTATATCGTGAGGGTTTTGTGTGTTGGGAAGTTTTGTCGAATCACTAACTGTTAATGTTACATTATCTACTGTTCCGGTTGAATCAATATCTGAAAGAAAAGTAAGTTTTTGTTGAGTAGCATTAATGATAGAAACTCCGGAATTTTTATATCCGATTTTTCTTAAATCATTTTCAACAACTTCAGCTAAAGATTTAGCGCTTTGCTGAAGTCTTAATTCTGAATCAGATGCAAACTTTGTTGTAGAAGAATAAGTATTCAGATTTGAAACCATTAAAAAAACTAATCCGCCGATAATTACGGCACCTAAAAGATCAAGTACTGTACTCATTATTTAAGCGTAAAAATTGATGAAAGATAAACA
>DAIEML010000141.1 GCA_027349615.1 Ignavibacteriales bacterium
GCGTTGTTGGTTTGCTCGTTTCGATTCCAACAAATTTTCTTGATGCACTTTTTCTTGATAGTCATCCATTCCTTTACAACTTTGGAACTTTGGCAATCATTCTTTGCTTAATTTTTTATGTTCGCCTTTCTATTTCCCTTTTCATCGGGATGGCAATTTTTTCTGCTTTTACTTTGCTAGGAAATTATTATTTGTCAATGGTTGAATCAGTTCCGCTTTGGTTATTCTCTATAATTATTTTTGCAATTGCTTGGATTGGACAATTTTACGGGCATAAAGTTGAAGGCAAAAAGCCTGCTTTCTTTAAAGATGTTCAGTTCCTTTTGATTGGCCCGGCGTGGGTGCTTGCTTTTTTGTATAATAAAATTGGTCTTAAATATTAAACAAATCTTTAGGAAATATTATGATGAAAGAAATATTAATAGAAATTTTCGATCGTGACATTAACAAGCTTAAAAATGAAATCGAGTTATATAAAAACGAACACAAGTTATGGATAATTGAAAAAGATATTAAAAATTCTGGCGGCAATTTAGCTTTGCACGTTGTCGGAAATTTAAAACATTTTATTGGAAATATTTTAGGCGGAATAAAATACAATCGCGATAGAGACGGCGAGTTTTCCAAGAAAAATATTCCGGCGAAAGAATTAATAAAAGAAATAGATAAAACAAAAGATGCAGTAATTAAAACTATTCAATCACTTGACGAAAAAGAATATGAGAAAATTTATCCGCTAGATGTTTTTAATAAAAAAATGACAACTATATTTTTCTTAACTCATCTGGCAAATCATCTAAATTATCACCTTGGACAAATTAATTATCACAGAAGAATTTTGGACAATTAACTATTATGAATAAAATAAATATTCAAGAAAAGCTTTCTTTATTTAATGATTTTTACAATCCCAGAATTATCGGAGAGTTAAACGGGCAGCATGTAAAGCTTGTTAAATTTAATAGCCCGTTTGTTTGGCATCATCATGATAATGAAGATGAATTATTTTTGGTTATTAAAGGCAGCTTTGTAATGGAATTGAAAGACAAATCTATTACAATAAATGAAGGCGAATTTATTATCATTCCCAAAGGTGTAGAGCACCGGCCTGTTGCTCACGAGGAAGTTCATGTTTTGTTATTCGAGCCTGCCAGTACTTTGAATACCGGTAATGTTGAAAATGAAATGACAAAACATAATTTGAAGAAAATATAAGCAGAGTCGAGGGCAGCAAGTTTTCCATATCACAGCTTAAAAATAAATTCAGCTAATACTGCAACTTTTTTATTCATCCGTTGTCTAACATTATAGAAACAAAAAATTATTTACTAAAATGATTCTGGCAATGATGAATAAGAAAGTGTAGAAGATTTTTAAGTTATGATTTGATGTTATTAAGATAGAAATCAGAATCATTTTTAAAGCCGTCCGATTAAATGTTGGACGGCTTTATAGTTTTTAAAATTAATTACGACTTATCTTTCTTCAGCGTAGCAAAGTGGCGGGCTTCTTCTGTCCATGCCGGCGAATCTTTAATTGCAGATAATACATTTCTCGGATCATCAACAACCTTCCACATCAATTTATTTCTTTCATCCATAAATTTTTCAAGAACGGCATTTTCAAGAAGCTGAATACAAGGATCAAAAAATTTTTTTACGTTTACTAAAATTATTGGATTCAAATAAACGCCAAGCCGCTTCAAAGTAATCGTTTCAAATAATTCTTCAAGAGTTCCTGATCCTCCCGGAAGAGCAATAGCAGCATCGGTATTCATCATCATTAATTCCTTTCTCTCATACATGCTGTTAACAATTTGTAGCTCGGTTAATCCTTCGTGTCCCCATTCAAGTTCATACATAAATTGAGGAATGATTCCGATTACTTTTCCGCCTTTAGATAAAGCGCCGTTCGCAAGCATGCCCATCAAACCGGCAGAACCTCCGCCATAAACAATTGTAATTGATTTCTCAGCTAAAATTTCTCCAAGCCTGTATGCTGCATCTAAATAAACTTGATCTGAATAATCACTGGAGGCACAATAAACGCAAACTCTTTTAATCATTTTTTTCTCCGTTGTCCTTCAGCAAATATAGAATTTATAATTGAATGTTTTCATTCTACATAAAAAAATTTACTTATTGCTTATGTTAATTATTCCGCATAAGTTCGAATTCAATTTTCAGATAAAATTTGATTTCGTATATGAGAATATTAGAAGTGGCAATTGTAGTTTTTCTTTTTAATGTTCCATTTGGTTATTGGCGTGCGAACGTGAAAAAATTTTCTATTCAATGGATTCTCGCAATTCACCTTCCTGTTCCTTTTGTCGTAGCGCTAAGATTTTTATCGGGAATTGGTTTTGCTTTTATTACTTATCCAATTCTTGTTGGCTCATTCTTCTTAGGACAATTTGCCGGCGCAAAACTTTTTAACTGGCTGAAAAATAAAATCAGCATTCCCCAAACATCTTGCCTAGCTTGCGATTTAGTTAAACTTATAAGAATTCGTTATTGATCTTTTATCCAGTTGGAACAACAATTCAATTTTTCAAAAGCTTGCAGTAAATAAAAATATTAATCTTGTCATATATAATTTTTCTGTTTGAAACAAAAATCTTTGTATATTTCTCTTGCTTCGCAACGCGGATAATCTGAATATGTCAAAATACAATTGGTATACTGGTAAGGTAATTGAAATAATTAATGAAACGCCAAACATTAAGCGGTTCATTTTTGAAATTCCTGAATTAAACGAATTCGAATTTAAGCCTGGACAGTTCGTTATACTTGATCCCGAAAAAAAGTTCAATCTTCCTTCGCGGGAATATTCAATCTCTTCGCCGCCCGGCAATGGAAATATTTTTGAATTAATTATCGTTCTGAATGAAAACGGAAAGCTCACACCTTTTCTTTTTGACAAAATAAAAATCGAATCGGAAATGCAAGTAAGCAGCGCGCTTGGGAAATTTTTGCTGCCGGTAAAATTAGAAAAAGAACTTTGCTTCATTTGTACCGGCGTAGGAATCGCTCCTTTCAGATCAATGTATTTAAATATTCTTAATAATAAAATTCCGCACACCGGAATTAATTTGATTTTTGGAACGAGACATCAAAAAGATATGTGTTACACTGAAGAACTTTATAAACTTGAAAAAGAAAATCCTTCATTTCATTTTTTCCCAACTCTTTCGCGCGAATTTTCACCTGACTGGAAAGGAAGAAACGGATACGTTCATAGCATTTATAAAGAATTGTATTCAGATTTTCATCCGGCTTATTTTTATATCTGCGGATGGAAGAATATGATTTTTGAAACTCGCGATAATCTTATATCATTCGGCTATAACAGAAGTGATATTAAATTCGAATTGTATGATAAATAAAAATCTTGCCAATTATTTATTAAAAGACAAAAATTTATCTACGGAATTTTTGTGTGGTACTTCTATTTTGCGTTGATATGTTTGCAGAAATTATTTATTTCTGTATTAAAGTTTTTCCGATTTCAAAAAAAAATAAAATTTTTATTTTTAACAATTATTTCATCTCGAGGATTATTATATCCGCTTAGTAACTAATTTTATTTTTCTAAGTCTAATAATATGTAATTCTGGAAATTGGCCATGGTAAAAGAAATCGATAAAGAAGAAGTTCACACTGTTTGTCCGCATTGCTTGAAAAAAATTAATATGGTTTGGGTCTGCAAATTAGAGTCAATAATCGGAATTCGTTATGCTTACTTTTGCGGCGAATGTCAAAAGAATTTAGGAATATCACATATAAAAGATTTTTATTCCTGTTTCCTTAATTCTGGTCTAAAAGGCAATATCGAAAACACTGCCAACACATTTTAAGCTCCATTTCTAAAATTTAGTCTAATACTAAAAATATCTAATTATCTTTTGTTATCTTTTTTGTAAATTTTATTACAATAAACTAACAATGATAAAATGAAACTTATAGCTGGATATGTTTCATTCCTTTTGCTATTTAATTTTTATAGCCTTTGGGGGCAAACATCTAATCCGGAAATACAGAATACAAATAAAAATCTTACAGAAAACTTCTCCTCAAACAATTCTTCTTCAAGAGAAACTCAGCTTAAGGAAGCAATTAGAAATAATCCAGATCCTAATTCTCTTTTTGAGCTCGCAAAAATTTGTGCTGCTAAAAATACAATAAGTGGAAGAGAAGAAGCACGCAATTATTTGCGAAGAGCGATGTTTAAAGATCCGAAGAATCTTGATTATAGATTTCTTTATGCAGAGTTGATGGAAAAAATCAGCACTGGATTATCTTATCAGGTTTATAAAGATATAATTCAAATCGACAGTACTTCTTCAAAAGCACTTTACAATTTGGGAAGAATAAAAGAAGAAGATTTTGATGATTACCATAATTCAGTTTTTAAAGATGGTGATGATCCTTCTTTAAGTTTTGAAAAATTTGCTCAGGAAGATTTTCACGCAGCAGAAAATTTTCTAACCAAAGCAATAAAATATGATTCATTAAACCGCCAAGCTTATCTTCATCTTAGTTTTTTGTATGAGGATGATGGTAAGCCGGAAAAAGGAATTCCACTTTTAACAAAGCTTATAAAATTTTTCCCATCGGATAATGATGCTTATCTTTATCTCGGTTTACTTTATTATGAATCTTCTAAAATTGACAGCTCTTTCAAAGAATATCAAAAAGCTCTCGCCCTAATGTCGGATTCTGTTCGGGAAGATTTCACTTACAATTCGGTAAAAGAACTTTTGAAGCCGATCTTCGGAGATAAATTTAAAGATATTTCCGAAACCGGATTTAAGGAAATAATTAATTATTTCTGGAAAATTACAGATCCGCTTTTTATTACCAGTTACAATGAACGCCTGCTTGAACATTACTCACGCGTTGCGTACGCAAATCTTAGATACAGCGTTCCGGATGAAAAAATACCTGGATGGAAAACTGATCGAGGTGAAATTGTACTGCGTTACGGCGAGCCGATTAAGCGTGTAAGGTTCAGGCCGCATATAAACGCCGGAGGAAGAACCGAAGTTGATATGAAAACTGATGTGTGGTATTATAAAAATTTCACATTAGGTTTTACCGATCAATTTTATACAAATAATTTTGTTTACAGCGAACCAGAACCTGGAAGCAGATACATTCCTCAATTCGCAGGTGAAACTCCTATGCTAGTAAATTATTTAAAGAAAGCTCAATACCAAATGTACACACCAAAGTATGACGGACCGAGTTTTGAAGTTCCGTTTATTATTTCACAATTCAGAAATGATAAGTTTGATTACACAGATATTTATTTGAGTTATGGTTTAGATGCCTCTGATTCATTGAAAAAAGGAAACGAATATTTTTACAAACATGAATGGGGTTTGTTCTTTTTTGATTCTGTTTACAAACCGATTGTTGAAAAGAAAGGAAACATTGCTGAATTAAACTCAGATAGAAAAATAAATATTAAAGACGGAAAAAATTTGCTTATCAATACTTTGGATATGAGCGTTTATCCTGACACTGGAAACTTTGCATTCGAGATTGAAAGGAAAACTGATCACGGCGTATCTTCAAACCATTTTGAATTTGCGCCGGAGAAATTTAAGATGAACAATTTGGATATCAGCGATATTATTTTAGCAGATAAAATCACCAAAGATAAAAACTCAGATCTTCCATTTAAGAGAAATGGAATTTCGATTTTACCAAATCCAACAGATATTTTTTCATCATCAAAACCAATTCATATTTATTATGAAATTTATAATTTAATACTGGATAAAAACGGATTCACAAACTTTGAACAGAAATTAATTCTTAAAAGAAAAGTTAAAAGCTCTGGATTAAGTAAAGCAATAAACTCCGTTTTAAATGTAGTTGGATTAGGAAAACAAAAAGAAGAAGTTATAATTACAAATAAATATCAAACTAAAGAGAAAAATCCTCAAATAGATTTTCAGTATGATATGCATAATTATCAACCTGGGGATTATATTCTAACTTTACTTATAAAAGATAATATCAATGGCGAAGAAGTTAGTAAAAGTGTTTCTATAAGTTTAAGATAGCTTTCGAAAAAAAATTTAAGAATAAAAAATTTTGACACTTCTAGAAACCAAATCATTTATTTATTTTAGTCATAACTAAAAACACAAAATGCTAACTAATGATAGAAATTTTTGACCTACATAAAAGCTTTGGAGAAAATCTAGTTCTTAACGGCGTAAACCTTAAGATCAGCCGCGGCGAGACA
>DAIEML010000142.1 GCA_027349615.1 Ignavibacteriales bacterium
GGTTAAAGTTGAGCCGGCAGTTTGAGTGTGAAATCTTAACATCATCGACCGTTCATTTTTTGCTTTAAATCTTTCTTTCATGATCTTTGCCCAAAGTCTCCTGGCTGCTCTAAACTTTGCAACTTCTTCAAGCAGATCGTTATGTGAATTGAAAAAGAAAGAAAGCTGACCGGCAAAATTATCTACATCCAATCCGGCTTGAATTGCTGCTTCAACGTAAGCAATTCCGTTTGCAAGCGTAAAACCAACTTCTTGAGAAGCTGTAGATCCGGCTTCTCTGATGTGGTAACCCGAAATTGAAATCGTATTCCACTTCGGAACTTCTTTTGCACAGTATTCAAAAATATTTGTTATTAATTTCATCGAAGCTTTGGGCGGATAAATATAAGTCCCGCGGGCAATGTATTCTTTTAAAATATCGTTTTGAATTGTACCGCTGATTTTGTTTTTCGGAATTCCTTGCTTCTCAGCTAATGCAATATACATCGCAAGCAGAACCGCCGCCGAAGCATTAATAGTCATTGAAGTTGAAATTTTATCGAGCGGAATTTTGTCAAAAAGAATTTCCATATCGGCAAGAGTATCAATCGCAACTCCAACTTTTCCAACTTCGCCTGCTGAAATCGGATCATCGCTGTCATAACCAATTTGAGTTGGAAGATCAAAAGCAACTGAAAGTCCGGAAGTGCCTTGCGAAAGCAAATATCTGTATCGCTGATTCGATTCTTTAGCAGTTCCAAAGCCGGCGTACTGGCGCATTGTCCAAAATTTTCCGCGGTACATTGTAGGTTGAATTCCGCGAGTGAAAGGATATTTCCCTGGGAATCCGATTTTATCAAGATAATTTTCTTCATCAAAATTATTTGGTGAGTACAGAGCATTTACATAAGAGAAAGAAGCTGTTGTAAATTCTCTTATCCGCTCAGGCTTTTCGATAATAGATTTTTGGTAAACGTTTTTCTCCCATTCTTCATAAGCTTTTTGAACTTTATTTTTCAGTTCGTTCACGTTAGACATTTGGAAAGCCCTTGGCAATTATTTTATAATCCGAACAAAAATTACTTTTGATAATTTCCTTCTGATAAAAATTAAGTAATTTAGATTTGTTTTTAAAGTTGCCGGTTCTTAATAAAGAGGTTTTATTTCTTTATCTCGGAAAGAATTTTTAACAATTCGTTTTTTGTAAACGGCTTAACTAAAAATTTATCAACTCCGGCATTAAGGAAAATATTAATTTTTTCCTCCTGATATTCTGTAGAAATAATTAAGATAGGTCTTCTGAATGGATCGTGAACTTTAATTTGTTTGCATAGTTCTAAACAATAATCCCAATTACTCTGATTTACATCAACAATTATAATTTCATAATCCGAATTATCGAGAGCGCCAACCTTAAAATCTTTTTGATCATAAAGAGTTACAGAAAAGCTATTCTTTAGAAAAGCATTCAGCAAATCATAAGATTCATTCATAAAATCGATCATTAAAATTTTAGCATTGGACTTTTCTTTTCCATCTCCGTATTTCTTTTTCAGCAATTCCATATTTTGCGAAAGTGGAATTGTAAATGTGAAAGTTGAGCCGACCCCTTTTATACTGTCTACTAAAAGTGATCCGCCCATTTTTTCAATATATCTTTTAGCAAGTGCAAGTCCCAATCCATTGCCCTCAAAATTTCTTCCAATATTCAAATCTTCCTGGCTAAACGGCTGAAATAAATGATCGAAATATTCAGTCGAGATACCGACACCAGAATCTTTTATTCTGCAAACAGCAAGTTCTCTTTCTTCAAGAATATTTGTTTCAATCTCAACAAATCCTCTCCTGGTAAACTTAACTGCATTTTTCAAAAGATTATTAATTGCGTTTTCAAGACTTTGAATATCTACATCAACAAAAATATTTTTGTCTTTGAAGTTTGTTCGTAAATCGAGTTTCTTTTCGAGAGCGCTATCTTTATTTGCATCCAGACAATTTAAAAGTATGGTATTTAAGTCAACTGTTTCGATATTCATTACATAATTGCCGGCTTCAATCTGCGCAAACTCAAGCATTTGAGTAATGCTGTTATAAAGCCTTTCGCTGCCGCTGTGCAGATTATCTAAATAAATTCGGTCTTCAGAACTAATCTTATCGCGCATACTTTCCCTGATGATAGAAGAGTACCCGAGTACAATATTAAGCGGCGTTCTAAGTTCGTGAGAAAGAACAGTTAAAAAAGTATCTTTCAATCTTTCAGCTTCTTTGTTTCCATCTCTTGCTTTTCTAACTTCGGCTTCGGCAAGTACAATTTCAGTTTGATCTTCATGGAAAAGAATAACATAAATTTTATTATCAACTGAAATGGGAAATAACTTAGTTCGATAAACCGGGATAGTTTTTTCTTTACTTATTAAAAGCGAATCAGAATAATTATTGATGAATCTGAATCCGCCTTTGTCGAAAGTTTCTAGTATTGCATGGTGTGCGCCGCTCTTTTTTAATTCCGAATCATTAAATATTAAATATTCATTCAACTCAGAAAGATTGTAGCCCCATTGAAATGTAAAAGCCTGATTTACAAAAACAATTTTTCCTTCTTCGTTAATAACTTGGACGGGAAAAGGAATTTGATCATAAAGCAGCCGAAAATATTTCATTATAGAATCACTCATAGTTAAATCACCGGTAAAGAAAATCTGATAATCGGATTTGGCCTTCGTCTTAGAATTTCAATTTGTCCATTGTGGCGGTCAATAATGCTTTTACACAAAAATAATCCATAGCTGGTTTTACCCGCTGCAATTACTTCTGAAAATGGGTTTGCTATTTCTTGAGGGAAACCCGGGCCGTTATCTTCTACTTCAACAGAAATATTATTGTCCTTATAATTCGTTCTAATTGTAATTGTCGCGTCATTTTTTGCTTCAGAAGAATTATTAAAAAGATGAACTAACAAATGCTGGATCTGTTCTGAATCATAAATGCATAAAGGAATTGTATCAAACTCAGGCTTGAAGAGAATCTTGTTGAATTTTTTCATCGGAGAAATATATTTAATGACCGATTGAATTGTAAGATTCATATCGCCGCTGTCTTTGTTAAGATTAGTGATTGATGTTTCGAGAAGAATCTGAGCAAATTTTTGAATTTTTCTTATGCTATCGATTGAAACCTTTGATTTAAGTTTCAATCTGTCAAACAGCAGCATGTCGGTATTCTTAAATGAAGCATCAATATCTTTTTGAGTTCTCTCAATTGTTCTCATCAAGCTTTCTGTTTCGAGCAGAGCCAAATGAACTAAGCCCTGGAGTGATTGTCCAATTTCAGAATCGATACTTGATCTTAACGCTTTTCTTTCAGATTGAATTAGCTGAATATTTGCTTCGTTCAAAGCATTGTAAGCGCTTATTTGACCGTTGTATAGTTGCGCATTTCTAATTGCTGTTGCTGCCTGGCCTGCAAGAATTTCAAATGTGTCGGTAATTTCTCGTGCTTTTATTTTATGAAGATGTTTGCTGTCCACATAAATTGCGCCGATCTTTTTGTCTTCAGTAATTAAAGGCGAGCATAAAATAGTTTGAAGTTCAAGCCGCAAAATACTTTTACTTGAATCATATTCGGTATCACTTTGCGCACCTTCAATAAATTTTGATTGGCCGGTATGGAAAACATCCTTTACAACCGTGGTGCTGATGTTAAACATATCTTCTGGAAGCTGCTTGCCATCGGAATTTAATCCTAATTTATATTCCAATTCATCCAAGGAATTTCTTAAAACTATAAAACCTCTATCCGAATTGGTTAATGAGATAGCATTTTTCAAAACCAGTTGCAAAACATCTTCAAGAATTAAAGTGCTGTTAATTCGTTTTACAATGTCTAAAATAATTTCAAGATTTTTAATTTTTTCGGATGTTTCCTCAGCGCCGGTTGGTATTCTCTGCAGGTTATCTATGTTCTTTTTAAATTCTGAAAATTTCATCTATATCTAATTTTTAATCATTTTAAATAAATCTTTTTATCCGCGCGAAATAATATAAGATTTTAACAATAAATTAAAAATATGTTTGAATTTGAAATTGTTGCACCAACGGTAAAAATTGTCGGGGAGAAATGTTTTATTAAAAGGGAATTTACTTAGATATTTTTTCAGCGAATCTTTGCTAATAGCTGCTGCATTTTTTTAACCACAGGTTCTGCGTTTAACTTAGAATATTTCTTCAAAGCAATTTGCAGATAACGTTTAGCATCAATTGTCTTTTTCATTTCAATATACAACTCGCCAAGTTCGTAAGCGCTTTCAGCTTGATTTAATATATTTTCTACTTCAGTATTTATTCTAAAGCTGGTGAGAAGATAATTCTCGGACATTTCATAATTTTTCTTTTTCTTCTCGACTATTCCTTTCACTTTATAAATATCAGCAACGGTTAATCTATCTTTAATTTGAAGACTTATATCGAGAGATTTATCTGCAAAAGCAATTGCGAGCGGGAAGTCATTTAGCTGTGCAAACACGAAAGCTTTTCCAAGATAGGATAACGCAAGCTTCGGCATGTAGCTTTCATTTAAAGAAATTGCTATGCTTTTATCAAATTCAATTTTTGCCAATTCAAATTCGCCGCGTTGAGTATAGAGCATCCCCATGTTATGTCTAAGTTCAGCTAATCTTCTGTTATCTTTTAATTGTTCATATTTTATAAGCGCACGCTGATAATAATAAAAAGCGCTTTCAAAATTTCCCTGCATATTTTCTAATATTCCCATATTCAATTCAAGATTGCCGATCAAAGCTATATCTGTTCTGGTATTTAACAATGTAAGGCTGTCTTGGAAACATTTTTTTGCCTTTACCATGTCTCCTCTATCGCCGTAAACTGTTCCAAGAATATTATTGCATCTTGCGCAACCTTTAAAATTTTTGTGCTTTTCGAAAAGCTTTCTTGCCTGGTTTATATTGGTTACGCTTTTTTTCCATTGAGCAAGTTGGCTGTAAACAATTCCCAGTGATAGAAGCGCGCTTGCAGAAATGTTTTGATACTCAGATTCATTTTTAACAATAGAAAGAATATGAAGATAAATTTGTTCAGCAATTTCAAATTGTCCTTGTACAACATAATCTTCTCCCATAAACATTAAAAGTTCAATGAGAGTCAGTTTTGGTAATTTTTCTGTTGCATAAGTAATTAATAAATCAATATAGGAAGGCAGAGTTGTAAAAGGAGTAAAATCTCTTTCAAGCTGTTCATTATCAACAGAGCCTGATGGTAGCTTATTGGAACTTTTACTTGTAACTGAAGATTTCTGCAAGATGGATTTATATTCGGCAATCTGATTTTTGTCGAAGTAATTCTTTAATATCTTCTCAACGATATTTTCTAATAATTTCGTCAAATTATTATATAATTTATTAAAATATTATAATTTAACTTTAATCCATAATCGATAAAATACAAAATCGATCAATGGTTTACAAAGCCGATTAAGCTAATTTCTTAACAGCTTGTAAGAAATAAACCACTCCCATGAATGTCCGCCCTTATACCAAGCTTTTGCAATTCCGCCGGAAAGTGTAGACTCAAGATTAAACCAGTGCCTAAATACAAAATTTATTTGGGTTCCTAAATTTACCCATTCCCTTTGCTGATTTGATTGTAAAACTCCCAAACCCGCAGTAAAAAAAGACAGGCTGATGTGACTTAAATAATGCTGACCGATTGAAGCATCGCTGAACCGTAAAGCGGGCAATTCATTTTCAAGCATTAACTTGGTAAATGTTTCTGCCGGTAAACTATAAATTGGAATACCCGGAAATCTGAAAACACTTCTGTACTGCTTAACATCAACATTTTCAATTGCGCGGTTGCCGAAACCGCCGAAATAAAATTTTGCCTGAACTTCTTCATCGGTATTGTTGCTGTATCCGGTGGCTAATTTAAAATGAAAAACATTATGCGGCCAAATCCACACCAAGTAATGGTCCCATTCACCGTATAGCTCTTCCGCAATTAATGTTTTATAAGTTCTTGTTCCAAATGCCATGAGGGTTGCGTTAAATTCATTTCCTTCTTCAAAGTCTATACTGCCGATACTCCTTCTTAGTTCTTTAGAATTAAGTGATGTTTGAGCGACTGTAAAATCAGGCTGAGAAACTTTTACTAAGTTATCATTTATAAAACTTGTGTGAGTGTAATAATCAATCGCAAATTTCTGCATTACTTTTAACGGGTTATCAAATACCCAATAATGTGTGTAACCAAGAGT
>DAIEML010000143.1 GCA_027349615.1 Ignavibacteriales bacterium
TCAAAAAGAAATATTAAAATGATTTAAGTGCACAAAACTAAATTATTTTTTCCAATTCATTTACAACTATATCAATTTCTTCTTTTGTATTGTAAAAATGCGGAGATAGTCTCACATAGCCAGAACGCACCGCACAATGAATTTTCTTTTGCGTTAAAGTATCAAAAATATTTTGAGACTTATCGTGTTTAAAGCTTACAATTCCTGCAATATTTTTTTCACCTAATCGACTTAAGACAAGGTTCATTCCGATTTTTTCTAATTTGTTAATCAAATAAGATGAATTATTTGTAATCGATTTTTCGATTTCATCATAGCCAAATTGTTTAAAAAATTTTAATGAAGCATTAAGTGCATAAATCCCAATTGAGTTTAATGTTCCACCTTGAAATCTTTCTGCTGAACTTTTAAGCTTCAATTCGTAATTCAAAAAATCCCAAGCGTTATCGACTGAAAGCCAGCCAACATAATCTTGATCTATTTTTTCTTGAAGTTTTTGAGAAACATAAATAAAGCTAAGCCCTTGAAGTCCCAAAAGCCATTTTTGGCTTCCCGCAGAAATAAAATCAATATTATCTTTTACAACATCCAATCTAACTGCACCAAGCCCTTGAATTGCATCAACAGAAAAAATTATTTCTTTTTCTTTACAGACTTTTCCAATTTTCTCCAAATCAATTCTGTAACCGGTAAGAAATTGCACCTGGCTTACTGAAATTAATTTCGTTTTCGGTTTTATCATTTCTAAAATATCATCAGAAGAAACAATTCCGTTATGCGATTTAACGATATCGACTTCTACTCCATTCTTTTTTAGATTTAAAAATGGATAAACGTTTGCCGGAAATTCAAGATCATTCAAAATTATTCGGTCGCCTTTTTTCAAATTTAATCCGGTTGCTAAGACATTTATTCCATTTGTGGTATTATCTAAAAATGCAATTCGATCAGGGGAAGTATTTATAAGCTCAGCTAGATCAGTTTTTGTTTCTTTTATAATTGTCTGGAGTCCAAGATATTCATCAATATTAGTTTCGCTTTTTTCATAAAGAACTCTTGCAATGTTTTCTAATACCGGCGTGCATAACGGCCCAGTAGATGCGTGGTTAAAATAAATTTTACCATGACTGAGATAAGGAAATTGTTCTCTCGCTTTATTTATATTCATAACAATTTTTAAATATTAATATTTTTGATAACATAAATTAACCAAAACGGATAAAAGTTTTCATCATTTTTTTAAGGCAAAATAATTCAATCATTTTTCAATTCTTTGAAATTCTTCCTGATAATGGTTAGATTTTATTTGAGGTTTTTATTAAAAATTTTATTTCACTTGATGAAATCCTCGCACAAAAAAACAATTTTGCAGGCATAATATGGCATATCCCAAATCACCCAAACATAAAGAATTAAAACCGGAAGAATTAAGATGGCGATGTAGTCCGGAAGTTTTCGCATTCGATTCAACTATTGATTTAAAACCTATAGAAGGAATTCTTGGCCAAGAAAGAGCTTTAAAGGCACTTAGGCTTGGAGTAGATCTCAGAAGTCCTGGTTATAATATTTTTATTGCCGGGCTTTCTGGCACTGGTAAAGCAACCACCGTAAAAAAAATGCTTGAAACAATAAGCTCTAATTGTCCTCCGCTTTATGATTATGTTTATGTAAATAACTTTAAAGATAACGACCGGCCATTACTTTTAACTTTTCAAATCGGTAAAGCAAAAATTTTTAAGCAGGATCTTTTCAATACAATTGAGGTTTTGAAAAGAAGGATTCCGCAAGCGCTTGACAGCGAAATTTATATTAGCAGAAAAAAAAGGATTATCTCACACTACAATGATCGCGAACAATCATTGATGAATTCTTTTGAAGAAAAACTTAAACAGCAAAATTTTTCTCTTGGTCAAGTAAAAATTGGAGAAGCCGCTCGTCCTGAAATATTTCCAATGATTGAGCAAAAACCTGTTCCTATTTATCAGCTTGAAGAGTTTGTTAAACAAGGAAAGTTAACAGAAGATTCTGCTAAAGAAATTTTAAAAAAATATAATTCTTATCAACAGGACCTGCATTCAATTTTTAAAAAAGGTTTAAAGATCAGCGAGGAGTTCCAGGAAAAGTTAAACCTTTTGGAAAGAGAAACTGCCGAAGTAGTTGTTAAAGGTGCGATAGAAAATTTTCGTGAAAATTACAGCGATAAAAAAGTTTTGGATTTTATTGATCAGGTTGAAGAAAGCATTCTTGACAGTATACAAATTTTTAAGGGAATAAAGCCTGAAGGTGAAATAAACCCTGAAGGATTTCAAATAGATTATTTCAAAGAATATGAAGTAAATATTATTCTTGATAACAGCGAATCAAAAGATTGCCCAGTAATTATTGAAACATCTCCCTCTTATGTTAATCTTTTCGGAACAATTGAAAAAATTTATGACGGCAAAGGCGGTTGGTACAGCGATTTCACAAAGATAAAAGCCGGTTCATTGTTGCGGGCAAATGGAGGATATTTAGTTCTAAATGTAAAACATTTATTTGAAGAACCAGGTGTTTGGCGAACTCTTAAGCGCGTGTTAACATATCGCAAATTGGAAATTCAAGATTCTCATAACATGCTTCAAATTTCGCCTTCGATCTTAAAACCCGAGCCAATTGAAATTGAAACGAAAGTAATTTTGATTGGGAATGATTATATCTATTCACTTCTGGCAATGTATGAAGATGATTTCAAAAAGATTTTTAAGATTAAAGCTGATTTCGATTATGAAATAAGGCGGAACGATGAAGTGCTAATTCAATATGCGCGTGTTATTAAAAAATTAATTAAAGAAGAAAATCTTTTGGAGTTTGATAAAAATGCAATCGCTTATTTAATTGAAATTGGTGCAAAGTTTGCCGGACATAAAGAAAAGTTAACTGCAAGATTTTCTCAAATTGCAGACATCGCCCGCGAAGCTAATTTCTGGGCTATTGATGATGGATATAAAATTGTAAGCGCTGCTCATGTTAAAAAAGCTTATGAATCTGCAAAGGAAAGGCACGGCTTGCTTGAATCAAAAGTAAATGACATGATTGAAGAAAATATGGTTTTGATCGACACTGAAGGTGAACGTATCGGACAAATAAACGGGCTCGCAGTTTATGATGCAGATTTTTATTCATTCGGAAGACCAACTCGAATTACTGCAACAGTCTCACTTGGAAGTGGCAGTATAATAAATGTTGAACGTGAAGCTGGAATGAGCGGAAGGCACTACAATAAAGGTGTGTTAATTATTTCTGGATACTTTAGAGAAACTTTCGGGCAAAATTTGCCGCTTTCATTTAATGCAAATCTTGTCTTCGAACAATCTTACGGCACTGTTGACGGAGACAGCGCGTCATGCGCAGAAATTTTTGCTTTACTTTCAACACTTTCAGGTTTACCAATTAATCAATCAATTGCAGTAACAGGTTCGCTAAATCAAAAGGGAGATGTTCAGCCAATCGGAGGAGTGAATGAAAAGATTGAAGGATTTTTTGACGTTTGTAATTCGCGAGGACTAAATAAAAAACAAGGAGTAATAATTCCGGTTCAAAATATTAAAGAGTTAATGCTTCGCGAAGAAGTAATTGATGCGGTTAATAAAGGGAAATTTCATATTTATCCAATCAGAAGAGTTGAAGAAGGAATTGAAATACTTACCGGAGTAAAATCCGGCAAACGCAATGCAAAAGGAATCTATGAAGGAAACAGCGTATTTGATCTTGTTGAGAAAAAGATTAAAGATCTTTATGCAAAATCAAAAGCAGCAAAACCGAATAATGAGAATAATATTAAACTCAAAAAGAAGAAAAGAAATAGATGAAAATTTTAGAAGAAGAAAATTTTGCTAAGACAAAGATACTTTGTACACTCGGGCCGTCAACTAATTCTTCTGCTATTATAAAGAAGATGATTCTTGCCGGAATGAACGGAGTTAGATTAAACTTTTCTCACAGTGATTATGATTCATTTTCTAAACTTTTCAATGAGATAAATTTAGCTTGTGTGGAAGAAAAAACTCCCCTTGCTGTACTTATGGATTTGCAAGGCCCAAAAATCAGAATCGGAGAATTGAGCAAGCCTGAAATTGAAATATTTTCCGGAGATAAAATTGAAATTACTACTGATGAAGTATTAGGGACTAAAGATTTAATTTCAACTTCTTACAAGCCGCTGCCGCAAGATGCACAAATTGGTAACCCTATTTTGATTGATGACGGACTAATTAGATTAAAAATATTAAGCAAAAAAAATAATTCGGTTGTTTGTGAAATTGAAGATGGCGGAATCCTTCGTCCTAAAAAAGGTATGAATCTCCCTGGAATGAAATTATCAACTCCATCTGTAACTGAAAAAGATTTTCACGACATCGAATTTGCTTTGAAATATAGAATTGATTTTATAGCACTATCCTTCGTTCGATCGGCAAAAGATATTTTACATTTAAGAGAGTGGTTAAAAAGTAAAAATGTTTCTAAACCGATTATTGCAAAAATCGAAAAAAAAGAAGCTGTAGATAATTTTGAAGAAATCCTTGAAGTATCGGATGGTATTATGGTTGCAAGAGGCGATCTTGGTGTTGAACTTCCGCCGCAAGAAGTTCCGATAATTCAAAAGAACATTATTAAAAAATGCAATGCTGCTGGTAAACTTGTAATTACAGCAACTCAAATGCTTGAGTCGATGATTCACAATCCCATTCCTACTCGCGCAGAAGCTTCTGATGTTGCAAATGCAGTACTTGATGGAACCGATGTAGTAATGCTAAGCGCTGAAACAGCAGCCGGGAAATTTCCGATTCAAACAATTACGATTATGAATGAAATAATAAAAAATGCGTGTCAATATTTTTCTCCTCTTAAAGATGATGAACTTGTAATTCCAACCAAGCTTGAAGAAAATCTTTTTGATTCAACCGGCAGAGCAATTACTTCTATGAGCAAGCAAGTAAATGCTGCCGCAATTGTTGTTTTCACTATACAAGGAAGAACTGCAATTAAACTTTCTAAGTTTAGACCGAAAGCGAAAATAATAGCAATCTCAAACAGCTTTGATACGATGAACATTTTATGTTTAAGGTGGGGCGTTACTTCAATTTTTTTGAATGAAATTGATAAAGAACATATTGCAATTGATAAAGCAAAAAAACTGATACTTGAAAACGGACTTGTTAAAGAAGGAGATTTAGTTATTTTTACTGCAGGCGCTCCTTATTCTGAAAAGAGCCGCGCAAATTGGATTCGCTTTGAAACGATTTAAATATTTAATAACTGATTCATACGTTAAAGATCTTTTTAAAAATTATTCTTTCACTGTTTGAATTATTATGAATACAGAAATCGATAACCAAACTCCTGCTCGCTGGTGGGAACCGGCAGAGAAAGGAAAAATCCTCTGCACGCTTTGTCCCCGATACTGCAAGATTGGTGAAGGACAGCCGGGCTTTTGCTATATAAGACAAAATCATGGAGGCAAGCTATATACAATCGGCTACGGAAGGCCAACCGGTTTTGCAATTGATCCAATTGAAAAAAAACCATTAAATCATTTTTATCCTGGTTCATCAATTTTAAGTTTTGGAACTGCCGGCTGTAATCTTGGATGCCGCTTCTGTCAGAACTGGTCAATTAGTAAAGCAAAGCTTGATGAATTAAATTCACTTAATGTTTCTCCTGAAGAAGTAGTGCAGCTTGCGCTGCAAAACAATGTTCCTTCAATTGCATTTACATATAACGATCCTACAATCTTCGGTGAATACGTAATTGATATTTCCAGGATCGCAAGAGAAGCCGGAATAAAAACCGTGATGGTTACAGCCGGCTACATCGATAAAGAAGCACGCAAAGATGTTTACAAATATATTGATGCCGCTAATGTTGATCTGAAAGGATTCACGGAAAGATTTTATTTCAAGCTTACATTCTCTCACTTAAATGATATTCTTGATACGCTAGTTTGGTTAAAGAAAGAAACTAATGTTTGGTTTGAGATTACGACTTTACTAATACCAGATGAAAATGATTCTCAAGATGAAATTAAACAAGAATGTGATTGGATTTTAAAGAACCTTGGCGATTCGATTCCTCTCCATTTTACTGCGTTTCATCCGGATTTTAAATTAACAAACAAAGAACGCACACCCGAAAAAACTCTAACAACATCAAGAGATATTGCTTTATCGATGGGGATTAAATACTGTTATACCGGCAACATTCACAATC
>DAIEML010000144.1 GCA_027349615.1 Ignavibacteriales bacterium
CATCAATTTGTTTTTTTAGATGGACAAAATAATTTTTATCTTTTAACATCTTCCACAATAAAACAGGCGCACGCGGAGAATCAAATCTTACTGCTCTGATATAATAAACGCTCGCTTGTATCAAGTCCTTCGGAAAATAAGAGCCGAGTTCATACATTCTTCCCATAATTGTTAGAGCTTCGGGACTTCCTGATTCGGCAAATTTAATAAGTAAATTAACCACGGCTGAATCAAAAGTTAGAGTCGTGTCATTTCGTTTATCTACATGCATAACTTGCGCAAGCTCGTTATTTCCTTCATGCAAAAGATCTTCAATTAGCATCTTATTTGAAATTTCGGAAACAGTATCACCTACAGCGCTGAAATCAATAAAGACAAGTCCAGAAGTGGAACCAAGTGAAGTTTGATTATTTGGTTTGCTGGCATTATTTACCAATTGATCATTTTCGTCATCGTTTAATGCCGTATCGATTTTAGAAAATGAAATATTTTTTCGTAATTCATTTAAAGTAGCTAAAGCAGGTTTAAAATTTCCAGCGGCAGATCTCTTAATCCATTTAAATGCTTCGCTCCAATTTCTTTTTACAATGAGATTATCGATATATGAAAGCCCAATTAGATATTCTGCTTGCGGCATATCATTACGGGCAGCTTTAAGAAAATAATCATAGGCTTCAAAAGGATTCCATTGGACGCCCCAGCCATTGTTTAAAAGTATTCCGTAATTATAGCAAGCGCCGGGAAGATTTTGTTCGGCAGCTTTGCCGATCCAATAAGCCGCTTTTACAGTATCTGCAATAACACCTTGTCCTAAAATATATCTTAGTCCAAGTTCATGTTCGGCGAGAGCATTTCCAGAGTTTGCTTCTTTCATTAAGTTAAAATGCTGCCAAAGCGGATAAGCAAGATCAGGATAATAATAGAAATAAGCCCGGTCATCCGGCCGATTCTTTTTGAAAGCAAGACTGGAAGTAGTATCTTGTGCACGGGCAGAAGACCAGCATAAGATTATTGATAAGCTAAGAAGTAAAATTTTTGACAAAAGATTAAAAATATTCTATAAAGAAGTTCAAGTTTAAGTTTATGATTAAGTTCAAGAAATATGAAAAACTCTTTTATAAGTTTAGACTTTAAAACTAACGTTATGGTTTAAATAAAATGATATCAATTAATGGTACAAATATATAAGATTAGGAAATATAAATTAGCCCAAAATTTTATTCATAAATAATTTTAGTTATTAATTCCCTAATTGTGATCTTTATCGAATAAAAGATTGCTAAAAAATATTCATTTTTATTATTCTTTAATTTAGTTATAGGAAAACTAATTAAGTCCAATGGATAAAATATACATTTTAATATTTTTGTTAATTTCTTTTGAAAGCGGATATTCTCAAAACCTAAATCAAAACTTAAGCAAGGTAGCGGGCCAATATGCTGAATCTTATCTTCAACCATTTATTGATGCATATGGTGCAGCTATGAATTCAGGATTTTTCAGTTCGATGAAAAACGAAAATAATAGTGAAAATAAATTTCATCTTTCATTTGCAATTGAATCTATCGGATCATTCATTCCGCAAGCAGAAAAAACTTTTAGTGCAATTTATAACACAACTGTAGTTTATGATACTATGGGTCAAAGTCAAACCGTCGCAGCTAAAGCAACGATAAATAATGCTCCAACTATTTTCGGCAACACGGAACCTGGCACGGCAATAATAGAAATAAATGATACAATGACGATTGCTGGAATTTATCAAGTACCGGTTCATCAAACAAGAATTGAATCAACATTCGGAAGCGTGGCTAATACAGATATTGCACCGATGTTCGTTCCACAAATAAATGTCGGAACTATTTTTGGAACAGATTTATTTTTCAGATGGCTGCCATCTTTAAATTTAGGGAGCTATGGCAGTACAAATTATTTTGGGATAGGAATACGACATAATGTATCGCAATATTTAAGAAATTTGCCGGTAAATATCTCAGCTTATTTCTCATACCAGAATTTTAATATTACAGATTCAACAGGTAATGAATATCTAAGCGCTTCAGCATATTCAGCTGGATTTCAAATTATAAAGAATATCGGCGGCTTTAATTTTTATACCGGTGTACAAATTGAAGGAAGCTCACTTAATGTAAATTATAAATATAATCCTCCGTCAAATTCAAATAATAACTCAAATTATCAACTTGATATTTCATTCAACATAACAGGAAAAAATAATTTTAGGTTTCTAGCGGGAGTTTCTTTTAACGCAGGTCCAATATCAATAAATTCTGATATAAATATTTCAGCTATAAATTCAGTTTCATTAGGGGCAGCTTACAATATATTTTAGTATAAAAAATCGGGATAAATATTTATTGTCCATTATTTTATTTAGTTTTGAAGTTGAAATCATTCAAAAATAAAAAAGAATATTTATGAATAAGGCGAAAATCATTCTTCCGCTTTTCCTTTCACTTTTAATTTCATATCTAATTTTTTCTTCAATTTATAAAGACAGCAATTTGCTTAGCGGCTTGGAAATAAAATACAATAAAAATGAAGTTCAGCAAAAAGCTGTATTGCTTACAAAAGAATTGAATATTAACACCAATGGATTAAAAGTGGAATCCAGGATACAAGCCAATAATGAGCTTATCAGACAGGCTCAAGAAGATTTAGGTTTTAAAAAAGCAAATAAATTAATAAGAACATCATTACCAGGATTTTATTGGAAAACAGATTGGACTCCCGAAAAAGAAGGAGAAGTTACTATCAGTTCGAATTCGGATAATAATCCAAGGAAATCTTCCAGCATAATTACTATCGCTTATGATAATAAAGGAAACTTATTACAATTTAAAAGAGTTATTTCCGATTCTACAGAGCTGCCATCTCTAACACCTAAAGAAGCACATGATGTAGTAAGAAATTTCATTTCGAGATTTGGAACTATTCAAGATTTAGCCGATAATAATTCTGCGGACAGTTCTTTAACGATTAAATATTCTTTTATTTCTGGTTCAAATGAACAATACCATTTTAAAGTAGAAAAGAAAATTGTTTTACCGCATAGAACCGATTACCAATATACATGGATCGGTAATTCAGCCTACTTATCAGATAAAATTCAAATGGATATAACAGTTTCCGGGAATGCAATTTCGAATTTTAAATTATCATATCTGATTCCTTCCAAATATGACACTAATAAAGATAATGTTTATCAAATTTCTATAATCATACTTTTCTATTTTGTAATTATAGTTTTACTTGGCTTAACTGCTTACAAAAAAATTAGAGCTTATGAAATCGGTTTTAGGCTAGCTTTTATAGCTGGGGCAGTAACAATTCTCAGCATGGGATTAGAAATATTTTCCTCAGTATATGAGAATATTAATTGGGAATTTATTTTATCAATCACTTTAGGGCCGTTATTAGTCGGTGGTGCAATTTTTATAACCTGGGCAGCATCAGAAGCAATTTCCAGAGAAACCTGGAAAGAAAAATTTATTCCGATTGATTTATTAACTAAAGGATATTTATTTCATTCAAAGGTTGGAAAGACAATTTTTTACGGATTAACCGGCGGATTTGTTTTAAGCATCGTGTGGTATTTACTTTTATTCTTTGTCCAACAATTTTCCAGTATTTGGAATGTTTCGTATAATTCTCTTCTCTTATCAGATTTAAATAGCTCTAATCCTGCAATAACCATTCTTGGAAAAACTATATACGGCAGCCTTTTTATCCTGGCAATATTTTTAAATTTTGTATTCTCCGGACTAAAGAGGAGATTCAAATCTTTACCTCTTGTTCTGATAATAAGTGCAATAGTTATGGGCTTAACTAATTCAAATGATATTCATCCAATTTATATCGGGATGATATTGGGAATTATTATAAGCCTAATTTTAATTTGGATTTATTATAAATCAGATATTTTAACTACACTAATTACTTTTGTTACTTTCCAAGTAGCAATGAAAGGATTTGCACTTTTCAGTACGGGTAATCAATCTTATTACCTTGTAGGATTATTTTTAGTTGGTGTATTAGTTTTATTAATTCTTTATGGTTTCATTTCTATTTTTTCTAAAGATAAAGTGATTGATTTTGATTCCATCACTCCTGCATTTGCAATTAATATTACAGAGCGTGAACGGCTTCAAAGAGAATTAGAAATTGCCAAAGAAGTTCAAATGAGCTTTTTGCCAAGACATGATCCAGAATTTCATGGATTAGAAATTTCTTCAAGGTGTTTACCCGCGCTGGAAGTCGGCGGTGATTATTATGATTTTGTGAGAATTAGCGATAAGAAAATAGGAATTATTATTGGGGATGTTTCAGGCAAAGGTACTCAAGCTGCATTTTATATGACGCTAACTAAAGGATTTCTAAAAGCGTTATCTAAAATTTCTTATTCTCCGGCGAACTTTTTAACTGAATTAAATACTTTGTTTTATGAAAATGTAGAGAGAGGAACTTTCATAAGTATGGTTTACGGAATTTTTGATATGGAGGAGAAGAAATTCAAAATTGCGAGAGCCGGCCACAATCCAGTAATTGTAAAAAATTCATTCCATGGTAAAGCTGAAACATTAAATTCCTCTGGACTGGCATTGGGATTAGAAAAGGGAAGTGTTTTTTCTAGTTCAATAAAAGAAATTGAAGTTCCGATTTCATCCGGTGATGTTTTTCTCTTTTATACAGACGGCTTTACTGAAGCTATGAATAAAGTAAGAGAAGAATTTGGTGAAGAAAGGCTCATGACATCAGTCGAGAAAAATTCACAACTCTCGGCAAGTGAAATTCAAAAAAATATATTTTCTGAAGTAGAGACTTTTATTGGAAAAGCTTCACAACATGATGATATGACAATGGTAGTGGTTAAAGTTTTATAGTTTTTTAAAAATTATATTTTGAATCACACAAATATTTAGAAAGTAAGATTCGTGTTATTGAATTCATTGTAAAAAAGGTATAATTTTACCGGCAAAAATTTTGAAACATCTTTCTACTGAAATTAGTTAGTTAAAGGATTGGGAATGACAGAATTAGTTGAAAAGCTTTCGACAAAAATTGACGAATGGAGACGTGAAGCTAAAGAATTATTAGAGATTGGACACGATAAAATAATTTCCGAAGTTTCAGTTGGACAAGTTTACGGCGGCATGCGCGGTATTCGAGCATTAATTTGTGATACTTCGCGGGTTCCTCAGGATGAAGGTTTGATCATTCGCGGGATTCATTTAAATAAATTAGTTGATAAAACACCTGAAGAGATTTATTTTTTATTACTTACCGGCGAATTGCCAACAAAAGATGAGTTAAAACAATTTAGTTCGGAAATAAAGAAAAGAAAAAATATTCCTAATTATGTTTGGGATGTTTTGAAATCCATGCCTAAAAATTCACATCCAATGGCAATGCTAGGAACAGCAATTTTGGTTATGCAAAAGGAATCAATCTTTGCAGAAAAATATGAAACCGGATTAAAGAAAGAAGATTATTGGAAAGCTACTTTAGAAGATGCTCTAAATATTGTTGCAAAAATTCCTGCGATTGCAGCAGGCATATACAGGCTTAAATTCGGCAAAGGCGAAATAATTTCTCCAGATCCAGAAATGGATTGGACTGGCGATTATGTCCATATGCTTGGTATAACTAATACTGAAGATTTTAAAGACTTAATGAGATTATATTTAGTTGCACATTGCGATCATGAAGGCGGAAATGTAAGCGCACTAACAACACAAACAATTAATTCTGCTTTATCAGATTTGTATTATTCTCTTTCAGGCGGCTTTAATGGTTTAGCAGGACCGCTACATGGATTGGCAAACCAGGAAAGTCTAAAATGGATTCTAGAAACCATAGAGAAATTTGGCGGAACTCCTACGCACGAACAATTAAAAGAAATAGTTTGGGGCACATTAAATTCCGGAAAAGTAATTCCAGGATATGGTCATGCTGTTTTGCGGGTAACTGATCCTCGCTTTGAAGCATTCCTTAATTTTGGTAAAAAACATTTTCCAAATGATCCTGTATTTTTAACAGTATCAAGATTATTTGAAGTTGTTCCGGCTGAATTAAAGAAAGTTGAGAAAATTAAAAATCCTTGGCCGAATGTTGATGCAGCTTCCGGTTCGCTTCTTTATTATTATGGTTTAAAGGAGTTTTCATACTACACAGTTGTATTTGCTGTTTCAAGAAGCTTAGGATTAAC
>DAIEML010000145.1 GCA_027349615.1 Ignavibacteriales bacterium
CTGAAAGAGAGCGGACAGGAATTCCATCTTTAAAAGTAAACTTCAATAAAGTGTTTGGCTATTATATTGAAATAAGTCATGCACACAAAGAAAAAATTCCGGCAGATTATATTCGCAAACAAACATTGGTTAATGCTGAAAGGTTTTTAACTCCGGAATTAAAATCTTACGAAGAAAAGATATTGAATGCTGAAGAAAAAATTTATGAATTGGAATCTCAGCTATTCAATGAAATAAGATTAACAGTCGCATCGGAAGCTGAAGACATTCAGCAAAACGCGCGGCTGATTGCGATGCTTGATTGTTTGATTTCATTTGCCGAATGCGCGGAGCAGTATAATTATGTTAAGCCGGAATTAAGTGAAAATTCTAAAATTGAAATTAAGGACGGCAGGCATCCGGTTGTTGAAAGAATTCTTCCGCCGGGAGAAAAGTTTACAGCGAACAGCTGCCTGCTTGAAAATGAAAGCGATCAAATTATAATTCTCACCGGGCCGAACATGGCTGGTAAATCAGTTTACTTGCGACAAATCGGATTGATCGTTTTACTTGCGCAGATTGGTTCATTTGTACCAGCAAAAGAAGTTAATATTGGAATTGTGGATAGAATATTTACTCGCGTTGGTGCGAGTGATAATATTGCCGCCGGGGAAAGTACATTTTTAGTCGAGATGCAGGAAGCTGCAAACATTTTGAATAATGCCAGCCCAAAAAGTTTAATTCTTCTTGATGAAATTGGAAGAGGAACAAGCACATTTGATGGAATTTCAATCGCGTGGGCATTAACAGAATATCTTCATGAAAAACCTGATGTTACCGCGAAGACACTATTTGCAACTCACTACCATGAACTAAATGAAATGGCTGAACTTTTTCCGCGAATAAAAAATTATAAAGTTGAAGTTCGTGAGCATGATGATAAAGTTTTCTTTCTTCACAAAGTAAGTCAAGGAAGAGCCGACCACAGTTATGGAATTCAAGTAGCGCAGATGGCAGGACTGCCGATGTTTGTAACAAAAAGAGCAAAAGAAATTCTTGCAAATTTGGAAAGCAAAGAACTTACACCTTATGAAGAGAAAAAAGAAAAATTGAAAAAAATGAAGCAAGAAAGCGATAATCAGATTAGCTTATTTGAAATTCGTGATGATAAAATCCGAACCGAAATTGATGGCATCGAAATAAATAACTTAACACCGATTGAAGCTTTGAATAAACTGCATGAACTGAAAAAGAAAGTGAAAGATAATGCTTAAGAAGTTTAAGGATCATAGCAAAATATTTATCATCATTTTAATACCATTTATTTTTCTGTTTGAATCATGCGGAAGAAATTACACTCCAGAACAAAAAAAATATATTGGAGAAATTGAAAAGTTCAGAAAAGAAAAAGATGATTACATGAAGAACAATCCGGATTCTCCATTTAATCAAGATAAGAATGCTGTTTTCCATCCATTAAAATATTTTGATGTTAATCCGGATTTTGTTTTTAAAAGTAAGTTGTTCAGAAATTCAGTTCCAGACACAATAACAATTTTCGGAACAAAAGGCGAAGCAAGAAAAGCAATTAGGTTTGGATATGTTCAATTCAACTATAAAAATAAAAATTATAAATTGAACGTGTACAAAGGAACAACCAAAGATGGAACAGATTATTACACAATCTGGTTTACAGACAAAACTACCGGCGAAGAAACATACGGTGTCGGCCGATATTTGGACTTTGATTTAAATGCGGATACGGCTTATGTTTACACCGTCGATTTTAATTTAGCTTACAATCCTTACTGCTCATATAGCGCTAAATATTCATGTGCAATACCTTCAAAGGATGATCATCTGGATATTGCTGTAGAAGCCGGCGAAAAGAATTTTCATTAAAATTTTAGGAGTTAGTTGTGGTAGTTGTTTTAGAAAAAAATGTAAATGATAAACAAATTGAAAATATAATTAAGCATTTGGAAGATTTTGGTTTTGCTGTACATAAATCTACCGGAGTTGAACAAATTGTTTTAGGTGCAATCGGTGTAAAACCGGATTTCGATATTCGTAATGTAAAAGTACTTGACGGCGTTGCCGAAGTTTACCGGATTACGGAGCCGTTCAAGCTTGCGAGCAGAAGCTTTCAGAAAGATGATACGGTAATAAAAATTAAGAATGTTTCAATCGGCGGAAACGAAGTTGTAATGATGGCTGGCCCGTGCTCGGTTGAAAGTGAAGATCAAATTTTTACAGTTGCGGAAATAGTTGCTAAGTCCGGCGCAAAGATTTTACGCGGCGGCGCTTTCAAGCCGCGAACTTCACCATACGCTTTTCAAGGACTTGGCGAACAAGGATTAAAACTTTTAAGAAAAGCTGCAGATAAATTTAATTTGTTAGTAATTACCGAAGTGATGGAATCAAATCAGATAAAATTAATTGAGGAATACACTGATATTTTTCAAGTCGGCGCGCGCAACATGCAGAATTTTTCTTTGCTGAGAGATTTAGGAAAAGCATCTAAACCGATAATGCTGAAGCGAGGATTATCGGCTACAGTTGAAGATTGGCTGATGTCTGCAGAATATATTTTGTCAAACGGAAATAGAGAAGTGATGCTTTGCGAAAGAGGAATTAGAACTTTTGAAACTTACACAAGAAATACATTCGATCTTTCTGCAATTCCGGTAGTTCACAAGCGAAGCCATTTACCTGTAATTGCCGATCCATCTCATGCAACCGGATTACGCGACAAAGTTTTGCCGATGGCGCGTGCCGCTGTTGCTGCCGGTGCAGACGGATTGATGGTCGAAGTTCATAATAATCCGGAAAAAGCTTTATCGGATGGACCGCAAGCATTACTGCCGGATCAATTTGCAGAGCTTATGCAGCAGGTAAAATTGATTGCTGAAGTTATCGGCAGAAAAATGTAGTTGTATTTTTAGCAGTGATTAGAAAATAAATTTTAGATTGAATTTGAAAAATATTTCTATAATTGGCCTCGGTTTAATTGGGGGATCAATTGCAAAAGCTTTAAAAAATAATTCAGATCAAATCGTAATCAAAGGATTCGATAAAAAAGAAATTCTAAAAGAAGCTTTAAAGGATAAATCAATTGATTTTGCTCTTAATAAAATTGATGATGCAAAAGATTCTGATATAGTTTTTCTTTGTCTGCCTACTGAATTATCACTTCAATATTTTAAACTATTAGCACCGATTATTAATGATGAAACGATTTTGACGGATGTTTGCGGAATTAAAGGCGCATTTGAAGACGAATGGAAAAAACTAAAAAGCAAAGGAAGCTACATCGGAGGTCATCCGATGACGGGCAAAGAAACCAGCGGCTATTACAGCTCCGATCCGCTGCTTTTTGAAAATTCGGTTTATATAATTTCCGAATCTGCTAAATCAAATAAAAAGCTGAATGAATTTCTTGAAGTAATAAATTTGTTAGGCGCAAGAATTAGATTTTTAGATCCTTATCTTCATGATAAAGTTATTTCCCGTGTGAGCCACCTTCCGCAATTGCTGTCGGTTGCTCTTGTAAATTCTGTGAGCGAAAACGGAAATATAAATTATCTTGATTTTGCTGCCGGAGGATTTCGCGACATGACGAGAATAGCTTCCAGCAGCTTTGATATTTGGGAATCAGTTTTGAAGTTAAATAAAAAAGATATTATTGATTCAATAGATTTATTGATTAAAAATCTAAATCAATTTGAAGATCAATTAAAAACTGGAGATTTAAAATCTTTGGAAACCGCATTTCAAAAGGCGCGTACCAGAAGAGATGAAATTCCAAAAAACACTAAAGGTTTTATCAATCCCTTAGTTGATATTTTTATTTATGTAAAAGATGAACCAGGTGTTTTGAGTAAACTAACTACGCTCTTATTCAACAACAACATCAACATAAAAGACCTTGAACTTCTAAAAATTCGAGAAGGAACAGGAGGAACTTTCAGAGTTTCATTTGAAAGCGAAGAGATTGCATTAAAAGCTAAAGAGATAATGGAGAAATCCGGCTTCGTGACAAAGTAAAAATTGTACTGGGGCTAATTGTTTAGTTACCGCCGTTAAAATTGTTATTTATTTTTATCACTTCATTTTGTTCGCCGCTTAAGTCTGCTTCAAGCTGAATTGTGGGATGATCAATATTAAATTTTTCTTTAAGCGCTTTTTCAATCTGATCGATTATCAAATATCCTTTGCTGATTAGCTGATCATTGACTACAACATGAACCGAAAGCGCGTACATCTTTGATGAAAGCGACCAAATGTGCAAATGATGAATTTCTTTTACTTCAGGGAAGGAACAAATAAAAGCAGTAACTTCGTTTAAATTAATTTCTTTTGGAGTTCCTTCACTTAAAATATTCACTGTTTCAAGAACAACATCCCAGCCGCTTTTAATAATGAACAAGCCAATCAATATTGAAAACAGCGGATCGAGAATTACCCAATTGTAAAGGTAAATAAATATTCCGGCTATAATAACTAAAAACGAATTTATTGAATCATAAAATAAATGTAGGTAAGCTGATTTTGTGTTAAGATTGTCCTTGGAATTTTTGTGAAGCAGAACAGTTGATATGGTATTTCCAACGAATGCAAGCACGGCGGTAATTATAATCCATTTCCCGGTTACAATTCCCGGAGTAATTATTCTTCCCACGCCTTCATAAATTAAATAAATGCCGATGACAACAAGTGCAGAAGAATTAATAAACGCCACAATAATTTCTGCGCGAATGTAGCCGTATGATTTATTTGGCGTGGCTTTCCAGTTGGACATTCTAACCGCAGCCAAACTTAAAATAAGAGAAAGTAAATCTCCGAAGTTATGAAGTGCGTCAGAAATTAATGCTAAACTGTTGCTGAAAATTCCGGCAATTAGCTCACCGATTACAATTAATGAATTAAGCAGAATTGAAACAACTAAATTTCTTTGAGTTGTCGATTTGCTATGTTGATGATGATGCATGCTATTTTTATAAAATGATATTCGTGATTATCGAGTTAATATGATTTATATCTTAAACCAATTTAATAAATTTTTCTTCTGATGAAATAATTTTAATTTTGAAAATCAAATTCAGTAAAAGTTTCTAAAATAAAGTTAAGATTTATTTCTCATAAAAGTGATGTTGAAAATTAAAATAGTTGTCCTTTCAGTTTTGGTTTTATTTGTACTCATTAGCGAGGCTGGTTTCTCTCAAAACAGCGGCAATGTTGAAGTTAAAAAAACTTTTTATCCGAATGGGGTTTTAAAAACTCAAGGCGATTATGTTAACGGCAAGTTGAACGGGCAGTATTTGGAATATTATCCTGACGGCCGTTTGTGGAAAGTTTGGAATTTTGTTAACGGAAAAGAAAACGGAAAATCAAATTGGTATTTTGAAAACGGATTGCTGAGCATCGAGTGGAATTACAGAAACGGAATGAAAGAAGATACTTCAAAATGGTATTATGAAACCGGAGAACTTTGGTCGGTGCAAAATTATTATCACGGCAAACTTGAAGGTTTAACGCACACATATTATAAAACAGGCGAACTTCAAGGTGATTGGTATTATGTTAACGGCGAATTAAACGGAACGTGCAAAACTTTTTTTAAGTCCGGCAAAACAGAAGTAATGACTACATATAAAAACGGTTTGAGAGACGGCCCGACAAAAGTGTATAATGATAACGGAACAACAGCACTTGAAGGTAATTTTAAAAATGATAAACTTGACGGCGAAGTAAAAATTTTTGATCTCGCAGGTGATTTGCGTGTAAAAGATACTTATATAAACGGCGAATTGAAAAACAGAATCAAATATACGTTGATGGGAAAATTTGAATCGGAAGAAAGAACCGACAGAATATATTATCCATCAGGTACTTTAAAAGAAGAAATTCCATACAAGGATGGAAAGAAGAACGGCACTGCAAGTTTTTATTATGAAGACGGATTTTTGAAAAGCGAATGGGATTACACAAATGATACTTTGGACGGACGTGCATTTGTTTATTATGAAAACGGAATAATTGATTCATCGATTGATTTTATAAGAGGAATTCAAAAAGGAATTACGAGAACTTATTACGATGACGGTACACTCGAATCAGAAACTAATTATGAAAATAATATTAAAGACGGAATCGAATTAGTTTATTATAAAAA
>DAIEML010000146.1 GCA_027349615.1 Ignavibacteriales bacterium
TTGGATTTCGATCCGTAAGGAACCCGCGCCGTATCGCCGAAGTAAACAATATCTTCTTTCGGCAAGTTTGATGAAATTCTTTTTACAACTGTTAGCCCGCCTATTCCCGAATCGAAAACGCCGATCGGTTTTTCTTTTTCCATGAAGTTCAATTTAATTCCTTAAAGCATTTGAGTGATAGCTTCTAACAATTCGGTTTTTATAAATTCATAATTATCAGCAGAAATTTTTTTTCCGTTGTTAGTTAATACATAAAAAGAGTCAACAATGTCATCGCCTTTGGTAGAAATTTTTGCAAAGTAAATTGATAATCCAAGCTGATGCATTTTTGACGTTACTTGATAAAGAAAACCAAGCCGGTCCGGTGAAAAAATATCAATTATGGTGTAACGTTTATGTTTTTCAAAAGCAATCTTAACTTTGCCGGCCCTCTTAAAAAATTTACTTTCAATTCTCCACCACTTTGATTTCATCTGAGCAAATTCTTGATTAAGCTGGAGGATTCCCGAAATAACATCATTTAGGTTTTGATTAATTTTTGGATATCTGTCCGGATCAATTTTTGTGTGAGTTCTAAAATCAGTTATGTTAAAAGTGTCAATTACAATTCCATCTTTTCTCGTAAATATTTTTGCATCGTGAATGTTTGCATCGTTTATAGCAAAAACTCCGCAAAGCTTAGAAAGCAGCGAAGGTGAATCTTTAGTAATGATGGTAATGTTTGTGAAGTCATCAAACTCTTTAAACAATACCGAAAGATTTGTACCTTTTTGAATTTCTTCAACATGGTTTGCAATTTCTTCATCCGTAAATTGATGCTGGTAACCAATATCGTTGATCGAATCAATATGTTCTTGAACGTGCGATTCAGAAATTAAATTTGAGTACTTACTAATTTCTTTTGGTTCAATATAAATGCTGGAAATAAGCAGCTCTTCGCCAGACATTTGTTCTTCAATCATCGCTTTGGTTTTTTTATAAAGCTCCGCAAGCAAATCACTTTTCCATGAAGTCCAAACTGCCGGATTAACAGCAGAAAGATCGGCGTAAGTAACAATGTAAAGCAAATCCAATTCTGAAGTATTGCTGAACCGTGAAGAAAAATTATTTAGCGTTTCAGGGTCATTTAAATTTCTTCTGAAAGCAACTTGTTCCATCACCAAATGATTGCGAACCAAAAAAGAAACTGGTTCAATTTCTTCTTCGCTGTATCCAAGCCTGTGCATTATTGATGAGGCCATTTCTGCGCCGATGATTTCATGTCCAGAAATATTGATCGGCTTTGCAATGTCGTGGAATAACAATCCAAGGTGAAGAATTTCTTTGTCTTTCAAATTGTTATAAATTTTTCCAAGCGGCGATAAATCTTTTTCCAGCTTTTCTAAATTCTGAATTGTCATAATAGTGTGTTCATCGGCGGTGTAGCAATGGTAAACGCCATGCTGCAAAAATCCAATTAATTCTTTGAACTCGGGCATAAAAGCTTTTAATACGCCAAGTTCATTCATTGCAGAAAGTGTATTGCCAACATTTTTAGGAAGGCGAAGAATTTCTCTAAAAAAAACTGAAGAAACGGAATCAGTTCTATTTCCATTTTCATAATCTTCTGCAATTTCAATTATTATTGACCGAAGATTTTCATCGAAATGAGCGTTGTAAAGTCCGCGGTAATAAAAAGCTCTTAAAACATCAGAAAGTGTTAGTCTGGATTTTGAATTCAAAGAAATTGTTTTTCCTTTGAGAACGAAATCTTCATCTAAATCAATTCCGAGTGAATCGGGCAGCGGATTTGAAATTTCTTCGCGAAATTTTTTAATCATTGATTTGGAAAATCGATTGATAACATTTGCAGCATTAAAATATTCATGCATAAAACTGGAAAGAGAATCTTTCTGATGAATAAGCATTGAAGAAATTTTTTTCTGTGCGTTAAATTCGAACCGATCATTTTTTTGCTGAGAGGTAAGATGAAGCATGTTGCGTACAGCGATGACAAGTTTATAACTTTTTAATAAACGCTGACATTCATTTTCAGTAGTGTATTTATTTTCCCTCAATAAATTGATGAAAGCTTCAGCCTGAGTAATTTCGCTTTGCTTGTTCAGCAAAGTTCCATTCATCAAAATATATATCCATTCAATTGCTTGAAAATCTCTAAGTCCGCCGGCAGAAGATTTAACATTTGGTTCTAAAACTTTTGGAGACTCACCAAATTTTTCATAGCGGGCATTTATGTCATCAACAAGTTCCTGCAGCAATTTTGCTTTTACTTCCGGAGTGATATAAGAAAAAAGTTCTTCATTCCATTTTGAGTAAAGTACTTCATTGCCGAGAAGGAAACGTGTTTCGAAAAATTGAGTAAAAGTGTGGAGATCTGTTTCTAAATATTTTTTAATATCGGTAAATTCTCTTACGGTATGAGAAGCTTCTAACCCATTATCCCAAAAAACTTTTACCAAACCAGAAATTTTTTCTCGATCATTATCAACTGATTTGGTAATAAACATTAAATCAATATCGGAAAACGGAGAAAGTTCTCTCCGGCTAAAGCTTCCTGCCGATGCAACTACAAAATCAAACTTTTCATCTTGTGAAAGCTTTCGGATATATTCTTCCACAAGAAGACTAAAAGAAACACTAAACTTAAAAGAATCCTTTTGACGTAAATTATCCTGAAAAAGCTTTTCGCGCTTCCTTACAAATTCTTTCTTTATGTTTGCTGCAAAAACCATTTGATCAAAAAATCATTTTAATTTTTTAAATCCATTTTTGACGAACTCAACTTTTACTATCGATGAAATACCGCCGCGAACATTGAATTGAGCGGTTAACTGCATAAATCTGGGCATACAAGCTTTTACTAAATCATCAAGAATTTTATTTGTAACACTTTCAAAATAAATTCCATCATTTCTAAAAGAGTTTAGATATATTTTTAGCGATTTAAGTTCTATGCAAAGTTTATCTGGTATGTATTCAATCACCAACGTTGCAAAATCCGGCTGACCGGTTTTGGGGCAAACAGAAGTAAATTCCGGTGCCGTGTGAATTACAGAATAATCTCTTTCTGGATAAGCGTTGTTGAACACTTCCAATAATTTTAATTTGTCACTCAAGATAACCTCAATTTAATTTAGAATGTAAAACTGAAATAATATTTTTTATTATTAACAAAATCAAACATAAACCGGTCGTGTTTTATATTTTATCGGGTCATCAACGCCCGCTTGTTGAAACCCTCGCAATCGCAGTGCACAGCTATCACAAACTCCGCAGGCTTCATCCTCGTTTTGATAGCATGACCAAGTTAGCTCGAGCGGCGCATTCAACTCAATTCCTTTTTTTACTATTTCTGCTTTGGAAAGGTTTATAATCGGAGTTTCAATTTTGATTTTAGTTGAAGGCTTGGTTCCCGCATCGATTGCTTTTTCAAATGCTTGGTAAAATTCCGGACGACAATCTGGGTAGCCAGAAGAATCCTCATAAACTGCGCCGATAAAAATTGCTTTTGCTTCCAAAACTTCTGCCCAGCTTGCACAAGCCGAAAGAATATTGGCGTTTCTAAACGGAACGTAAGAAGTTGGAATTTCTTTATTCGACAAGTCAGCTAAACTTACTTCAATATTTTTATCGGTTAAAGATGAACCACCGATTTTCGAAAGATGAGTCAGATCAATTACAAGTCGTTTCTTAACGCCGTAAAAATCTGCGATATCATTAAATGATTTCAACTCACGTTTTTCCGTAAGCTGTCCGTAATTTATGTGGGCAAAAGCTAATTCAAAATTTTGATTTGCAATTGACGCGGTAACACAGCTATCCATTCCTCCGCTAACAGCTACAACCGCTATTTCTCGTTGTTTGATCATTGTCAGTTACTCATTTCAAAAATGTAAAAATAATAAAATCATCAAACACATTGAAGTGATTAAGCGATGAATATGAAATAAAGTACAGAAACTAATGAAGCGGAAGAGTAAAAGAAAAAGTGCTGCCCCTGCCAAGTTCGCTTGCAACCCAAATTTTCCCGTTAAGTTTATCTAAAATATCTTTACAAAGTACTAGGCCAATACCCGAGCCAATTTCATCGGCAGTGCCTGGAGTCGAATATTTTATATCTAGCCGGAAGAGATTTGGAACTACTTCTGGCGGAATTCCAACGCCGGAATCGATAACAGAAACTTCCAAACTGCTGTTAATAATTTTAGAACTTAATTTTATATTTCCACCGGGTTTTGAAAACTTAATAGCATTAGATATTAAATTCCTCAGTAAAAGTTTTATCATTGAGGAATCACCCAGTGCTATATATTGAGGATTTATTTCGTTGATTAATCCAATTCGCTTCTTTTGAGCGTTATGTTTTAAAAGATCGAAAGTCTTTTCAACTTCATCAAAAATATTTATGCTTTTAATTTCTGCTTTGAATGAATCCATATTTAATCTTGACCATTGAAGCAAATCTTCGAGCAGCTGGTAAACAACTTTAATAGTTTGGTTTAGCTGTACAACAAATTCTAATTTCTCTTCATCACTTAACTCATTGAAATCTTCTTGAAGAATATCTATAAAACCCATAATACCGCTGAAAGGGCCGCGCAAATCGTGGGAAAGAATAGAGAAGAATCTGTTTTTAATTTCATTTAATTCTCGGAGATGTTTTTCAGAAGCTTTTAAAGCTTCTTCACTTTTTTTCCTATCAGTTATGTCACGGAAGATAAATATTTTGCCAATATAGTTTCCTCTAAAATTTTTAATGGGTGATAATTTTATTTCATACCAATATTGATCAATGCTAACATTAGAATTAGATACTTGTGTTTTTTCAAAATCATCTAATTTTAACTGAGGTAAAAATTGATTTAAAATTTCCTCAATATTTTCTCCTTCTTTAAACCTTCTGCTAAAAATATTTTCAGCAGCTTTATTCATTTGAATAAAATTATTTTTAGTATTAGTAACAATTATTCCTTCTGAAATATTTGAGAATATAAATTCTTGAGCAATTGGAGTAATAGCGAAGAGGCGCAATCTGATGTAACCAAAGACTATTAAAACTGCCGAAATTGTAAAAGCAAAAGTACCGAAATCAAGGCCTTTAGTCGGGCTTAAACCCAACACGTATAAAACATCTCCAATCCAAGGAATACAAACGGCAACAATTAAAATAAAACTATGGTATCTATAAATTTTAGGAAAGCCCAATGCCTCTTTAATTAAAATGATAGTTCCCAGGAACAATAAACAATATGAATAGACAACATTTACAAAAAATAAAATTCCGTGTTTATAAATTGCAATAATTCCAAACGGGCTGTTAGTTAAATAAACTTCTGGCCAGATGAGATGATGATACTCATTTGTCCAAGTAAAAATCAATATGAGGACTGGAACAATCCAAAATAAGAAGTAAGTTTTTTGTTTTTTTATTTTATGTTTTTGTGAAAAGTTTGCAGCGAAAAAGTACCAAAAGTTCGCAACAGTTGCGGCACCGAAGTAAGAAATTTTCGAAAATAAAATTTTTATGCTTAAAACGGATGAAGATAATTCAAAGATGGCTGAGAAATCCCAAATAGTGCAGCCGAGAAGAAAGAGCGCAAAATAAATTACTCCTTCTGTCTTTCGTAATTTCCAAGTAATGAAAAATAGTAACGCTGCAAAAATTGTATTTGCCGCCAATGCAAATACGTACCAATTAAATTGCCAATACATATTTTAATTTCTCAATAAAACTCTATGAAAGCCAATTCATATAATTATTTTTAGCATATAGAATGAAATATTCAAACAAAATATCTTTAACAAAATTTCTAAATATTTTTATTAATTCAAACGAGAAAAATTTATTTAATTTTCCCCTTTTCTTTTGTCAATAAAAATATTAAACCTATTAACAAACTGACTGCCGAAGAAAAATAAAATGGAACTGATGAACCAAATAGATCCCAAAAAATTCCGGTAACAAAAGAGCCGAGCATCATGGCAAAACTTGAGAACATTGTTAAAAGTCCGATTGCAGTTGCGCGATTTTGATCTGGGTAATAGGTAATTGCCCGGGCAATTGCTGCATGGCAACTCTGTGGTGATCAAACAGTGTGACTTCCCTAGAGGTAGGTC
>DAIEML010000147.1 GCA_027349615.1 Ignavibacteriales bacterium
CATACTTTTTCTTTTTGCTCGCCAACTGCAAAATACAATTCCTGGATATTCCATTCCTCCAACTGGTCCACCGACGTTAACAGCATTTGGATAAGGATATTCGAACCAATGATCAGAAAAAATTTCTACACTTCTTTTTAGATATTCAGTAGATCTTCCCCAAGAGCTGTCTCCGGCGCTTTCAATTGGATAGACTGACATAGCTAAAGATTTTTTTCCGCTTGGCAAATTAATTCTTGCTGCATCCCAGATAAAAGCAGTTGAAGCTGCAAAAGATACATCTCGAGAATTAGTCATTTTAAAATGCCAAGTTAATCTTCCATAGTGAACTGGACGTGAAGTTGATTCATTGATTTCATTTGCATTTCTTATGAATATAGTTTTATCACTTAGCTGAGCTTGTTTCATGCGTGCTATTTCCTCTTTTGTTAATACTTCATTTCGATTTACAAGCTCTCCTGAACCAACAACAATCATATTCCAAGGGACATTGATTTTATAATCATAATTTCCGTAATCCAGAAAAAATTCTCCTGCACCTAAAAAGGGAAGAGAGTTCCAACCTTTAATATCGTCATAGACTTCCATCCTCGGATACCACTGAGCAATGTCATAAATAGTTCCGTTTTTTGTTTGCATGTAACCGCATCTGCCAAGTCCTTGAGGAGGAATGTTAAATGAATATTCAATACTAATTGTTAGCTTGCCGCCTTTTGCTTTTAAAACTTGGGGAAGCCTAATTTGCATTCTGGTATCGTTAATTAAATAGTTAGCATTTTGAGTTTTACCATTCAATTCTATTTTAACTGATTTAACATTATCTCCGCCATTAAAATTTTTCGCACCGTAATTTGGCGGGTAGGATAATGCATCTATGGAGCTATCACTTAACTGATTCTGATCCAATTGCAGCCAAACATAATCTAAATTATCTGGGCTGTTATTTGTATAAATGATCTCAACTTTACCGTCGATTGAATTAGAGACTTCATTTAATCTTGCATCAATTTTATAGTCAGCACGATTCTGCCAATAACCAGGGCCAGGGGCTCCATTTCCATTTCGATAATAAGTTCCAGGATTATTATTAAAGTTTGGATCAAAAGTTTCGTGCGGATTATACTTATTTACATTCTGCGGGAAAGAGTTAATGATAAAAATCCATAAAGCAAAGAAAAGTGAATGGTAAAAAATCTTTTTCATTTTACATTCTATTTTTGTGGATGAAATTAATTGATGTCTAACATCTAAATTTTTGATTTTTAATCAAAACCATTCATCAAAAAAAAATTAAAAAAAATATTTACTGCGCTCAACAATGACTTATATCACTTAAAAGTTTGTATGCTTTACTAAAGACTTTTGCTTTTATAAAAAATAAAATATTTAGAGAGTGAAATTAAGAAACGTTTTTCTGAAATGATTCGATTATAAAATATTATTCCATGAAGAGTTGTTGTTTGAATATCTAATTTATAATTTAAATATAAATGATGAAGGTAGAGTTATATTTTTAGCAAACATATCTGTTTTAAGCATAATATTTTTAAGAGCATTTGATATATTATTTGAAGTAACTGGTTTGATTAATAGCTCAAAGTTTATATTTAAATTAAATTGAGCAAAATCCTTTTGAATAGAATCCTCAATCAAAAAAATTATCGGGACTTGATTTCTATAAGTAATTATTTTTGCAGCTTCAATTCCATTTAATGAACCAGTAAGCTGAACATCCATTAGAATAATATTTGGTTTGTCCGATTCCGCTTTTGTAATAGTTTCCAGCGCAGTAGTAGTTAGAGATGTTACATCAAACCCCAATTCTTCTAACTTTCGCTTTATATCCATTGCAAGAAGAAATTCATCTTCTGCAATAAGAACTTTTAGCTTTTGATTATCCATACAAACTCCTTATAAATTAATTTTATACCTACAAATAAATTCGAAGATAAATATTCCTAATCAAATTTTTAATCAATTGATCCGAAAAATAATTTTAAAATATATTCAAGAACTTGGTGAAGACTGGATAATCTTATTTCACTGGATATTGTTTGGTATTTCTGCAAAAATAGGAAAGAAGTATTGATCAATATTCTTATAGAAACGTAATAAACTTAATTTCCAAAATCAATAATAATTTAAAAATTAAGTTATGAATTTGATTGAGAGTAAGTTGTATAATTTTTATTCAATTCTGAACTAACAAAGCGAGGATAGCAAAAACATCGATTGCTAATAACATGTAGGAAACTTCATTTCTTTTTTTCATGACAAATTTTATTAAAGTCCAGCTTAAAAATCCCCAAATGATTCCTTGTGTAATTGAATAAGTAAATGGAATGAGAATCATGGATAAGAATGCGGGAACTGCATCATCAAACTTTGACCAATTAATTTTTAAAATTGGTTTCATCATAAAAACTCCGACAAGAACTAATGCTGGAGCGGTTGCAATTGCGGGAACAACTGAAAGAAGAGGTGAGATAAACATGAATGGAATAAATAATAAACCTGAAACAACAGCAGTTAATCCGGTTCTTCCGCCTTCTTCAACACCAGTTGCAGACTCAATATAAGCTGTTCCTGAACTGGTGCCAAACAAACCTGAAATTGTTGTTGAAACAGCATCAACAATTAATGATTCTTTTACATTCCGCGGTTCGCCGTTGGAATCAATTAAATCAGAAGCTTCTGCAACTCCAACAAAAGTTGATAGACTATCAAACATATCTGTAAACAAAAATGCAAATGTAACTGGCCAAATTGCAAACTTAAGTGAATTAATTAAATCCAATTTAAATATCAAACTGAAGTCCGGATAATCGAAAATTCCTTTCCAAGTTACTAATGTTGGTACTCCAAAATTAAATGATGAAGCATCTCCATATAATCTTCCGATTGGTATTGATAAAATTGTCGTGGTAATAATTCCAATTATTAACGAGCCTTTCACTCTCTTAATAACTAAAAGTGAAGTTATTAAAAGTCCAACAATAAAAGTAATAACTGCCGGATCCATCTTATTTAATTTAACCAATGTTGATGGATCTGAAATAATAAAACGTGAATTAACTAAGCCAATCAAAGCTATGAATAAACCAATTCCAGCAGAAACTGCATATCTAATTTGTTTAGGAATTGCTTTCACTATGTAAGTTCTTACATTGAAAATTGAAAGTAAAAGAAAAATAATACCTGACCAAAAAACTGAACCCAAAGCAATTTCCCATTTCAATCCCAAATTCATAACAACAAAAAAAGTGAAGAATGCATTTATTCCCATTCCTGGTGCAACAAGAATTGGATTCTTCGCATAGATACCCATCATAATTGTGCTAGATGTTGAAACTAAAATTGTTGCTGTTAAAACACCATTAAAAGGCATCCCGGTTTTACTAAGAATAGCAGGATTAACAATAATGATGTACATTGCCGCAAGAAAAGTTGTTATGCCAGCTAATATTTCTGTTTTGATATCAGAATTATTTTCTTTGATAGCAAAATATTTCTCAATCATAAAATTTAAGCTAAAGAGATTTTTGACCAGTTAGATTCTGAACTCACAATTAATAATTATATTTTAACCATTTTATTACTTCCGACCATTTTGGCTTTTTACCAGTTCGCAATAATCCGACTCTATAAATTTTACCAGTAATCGGAAAGATTGCAATAAAAGTAGCGATGTTAATGATTGTAGCGATTACAAGATTCCAAACCTGTACGCCAACTAAAGTTAATCTTGCAGGCATTACGATAATCGAAGCAAAAGGGAAGTATGATGCAATTAATGCTATTGGGCGATTTGGATTTTCCATCATAGATAATGCAATAAAAAATGGAATTATAATTAACATCATTACCGGCAGCGTTCCGGATGATGCATCTTGGGGATTATCGAATATAGCTCCAAGCATTGCAAACAATCCAATGAAAGTAAGCAACCCAATGAAGAAATTAATTAATGTATAAATAATTACCGTGCTGCTTATACTGAAAATTAATTCTTTTGGTAAAACGAAAATTGTTGTAGACATCAGAAGAATGACTGGCGAAAGCCAAATTGCCATTTGAATAACTCCTGTTATTGCGGCGCCAAGAATTTTACCGGTCATTAATTCCGTTGGACTAATTGATGATAAAACAACTTCAACTATTTTACTATTTTTTTCTTCAATGACTGATTGCATTGTCATTTGTCCAATCATTATCATGCTAAAGTACAAAAGGAAAGTAAGAAGATAAGCTAAGATCATATTTCCATAGCCTTCTTCTTTTATTTCTCCTTCTTTGGAAACTTTGTATCCTGTAAAATCTACGCTGCTTCTGGCAAATGTTAAATCATCTTTTGAAAGTGTGCGGTTGCTGAAATAATCATCGATTAATACTTTGTTAATTGGACCATCAAGATCTTTAAATAAAGACATATTTTGAGATGACTTTGAATAATAGTCAATCTTTTTATCTTTTAAAGCACTTGCGGGGATGTAAATAATTCCGCCTAACTTTTCATTAATTATATTTTGTTTATGGGAATTAAGAAATTTATTGAATTCATCTTTGCTCAAAGTTGAAAAAGTAAAAAGATATTTATGATCTTTAGAAAGATCTGAATTTAAAAGTTCAATCTGAATCCTCGGCGTTAATTGCTGGCTTTCCGAAATGATATCTACTTTTAGATTTTTTTGTTCGCTTGTCATTAGAAGCGTTTGAACGCCAAGTAAAACAAAAATTAATCCTGGCACAATAAGAGTCATTACGATAAAAGCTTTAGAAATTAATTTTTCTCTTAATTCTCTTTTAATTACTGTTAACACTCTTTGGTTAAGCATTTGCATTCTCCTTCTTAATAGAGCTGCCGATATTATCTTCATTGCCTGCTAGTTCAATAAAAATTTCTTGTAATGAAATATCATTTGCATCAAATTTTTTAACGATAATATTATTATCAACTAAAAGTTTTAAAAGCTTTTGTGTTTGATTATCTTCCTTTAATCTTATCCCTGTTGTATTGCCAAAGTTTTCAATTTTTTCAATCATCGGATTGTTTTTTAAGAACGATATGTCGCCATCAAACGTCAAACTAGCATTTCTTTGAGAATATTTTGACTTAATATCAGAAAGTGATCCTTTAAGAATAACTTTTCCATGATCAATCATTACAATATGATCACACATTTTTTCAGCATAATCCATAAGGTGCGTTGAAAAGATAATTATTTTTCCCTGCTCCTTTAGTTCAAGAATAATATCCTTAAGAAGATTTGTGTTAACTGGATCGAGGCCAGAGAAAGGTTCATCAAGAATTACAAATTCAGGATCGTGAAGAACTGTAGTTATGAATTGAAGCTTTTGTTGGTTTCCCTTTGATAAATCTTCCATCTTCGAAAGCTTTCGATCAGTAAGATCAAAACGTTGCAAATATTCTTCAGCTTTCTTCTCAATATTTTTACCTGACTTTCCTTTAAGCTCTGCGAAGTACATTAATGTTTCCCACACTTTCATTTTTTTATAAAGACCTCGCTCTTCAGGTAAATACCCAACTTTATTTTTGAATTCTTGTCCGATTTTAACTCCTCTAAGAAAAACTTCACCGCTGTCCGGCAGATAAATGTTCATCATCATTCGAATAGTTGTAGTCTTACCTGCACCATTTCTGCCGATAAGGCCGAACACTGAACCCTCAGGAACAGTAAAGGATACATCATTTACTGCCTTCAGACCATTAAATGATTTTACAAGATTTCTTACTTCTAAAAGATTCATGAATAGTCCTGTAATAATGTTAATAATTATAAAAACAATCAAAGAAAAATAAGTATTCGTATTGAATATTAAAATTTTTATTTGAAGAAATATCCAATAAAAGATGATTGAACATGATAAATAAATTTTCAAATGGCTGAATCTTTTTATAAAAATTGGAATCGAATTTTTAGTGTTAATAAGTTATTTTTAATTGAATATTTACAAATTAGTTTGGAGATTTTATGAAAAAGAA
>DAIEML010000148.1 GCA_027349615.1 Ignavibacteriales bacterium
TATTTACTTCAAACGGGTTTACTTCACTTAGACGTGTATAAGATGCGCTTAATGATAGCGAAGGCAAACGAGATGCATTTACCTGGCTTAATTGAGCTTCAGAAGAAATAATTTTCATTTTAGATGAATGAAGTGTCTTGCTGTTCTCAAGTCCTATCTTTATGCATTCATCAAGAGTAAGATTCCTTTTATTTTGTGCTAAGTTTAAAACGGTAAATAAAAGCACTATCAAAATTACCGGAACGATATTCATTTTGATATTTGGCAACATGTTTCTCCTTATATCGATTGCATTCTGGTTCATTAATTTCTTTTTTATTTTCATTATTCTTTCTCAAACAAAATTTTAGAGCAAAAATATTTTTCATTTACCGGCTATGAAATATTAAATCGGCAGATATAAGATTATTGCCGGTAAAATTTTAATATGAACTCGAAATTGTTATTTATAATTTGAAGCAACTTACTTTTGGCTTGGCTGATTTTTTCTTTGTTCGTAAGAAATGTATTTTGCTCTGCCTTCTTCAGTTAAAATTCCTTCAAACAAAACTTTAAATATCATCTCAATCGCTTGGTTACCTGATATCGGCAGCTGCGAAAGTGTTTCAGGATTAATTATTCCTTGTATAGCATTAGAATAAATCAGAATTATAATATCACGTTCTATATCGCTTCTAAATATTCCAGTTTCAACGCCAGCATTAAAAAGCTTTGTTGCTTTTTCAAGACCTTTCATTTTTTTTATATCGTGAATTTCATTCCAGATATCTGGAATATTTTTCTGAAGATCTTCAAAAAGAGGTCCTCTAATTCTAGTTGATCTTCTTCCGATAAAATCCATCATCTTTTTAAGCTTGCCTACAAAATCCAAACCTTCTTCAGCCCAAATTGAATTTATTTGTTCTTCTGCTTCACATTGCCTGTTGTATAAAAGTTCCCGAATTAAACTTTCTTTGCTAGGAAAATATTTATACAAAGTTTTTTTGCTCATCCCAAGTCCAGAAGCAATTTCTTCCATTGTTACTTTTGAATAACCAAATTGAAGAAACATTTCTTCGGTTTTTGTTAAAATTCTATCTTTTAATTCTTTTTCTTCCGGCATTTTTCAACCCAAATATAAACGATTTATGTTTACTTGGTTTCCAATAATATTATAATATTTTCTAAAAAATCCATATTCCAAGAAAATTTTCACTTGAGAAACCAATATTGTATTTTTGGTTTCCAAAACTAATTTAAAAGGAATTATTAGTCAAGATTTGTTTAACAAAAAATTTTAATAGATAAATTTCGGTGATAGAAGGCAAAAAGGACGAAGATTTATTTTAGATTTTTATTCAGCTTCAATATTTTTTTCGTAAACCTCTTTGAACTTTTTTATTGCCTTAAGAATTGCTTCGGCAATTTGTGCTTGGCCTTTTGAGCTATTTAAATATCTAGCATCGTGGCGGTTTGATAAAAATCCGGTTTCAATTAAAACGCTCGGCATTGAGGCACCAACCAAAACATAAAAACCAGCTTGCTTAACACCTCGTGCTTCAATGCCAATGTTTTTGCTGAATTCTTTATCCAAAATTTCTGCAAACTTTTCAGAATATCTCATGTAAGATGATTGAGCCATACTTACAAGAATAAAATTTTCATCTGTAAGTTTTTTATAACGCGCAGGATTGTCTTCATATTTTATTACGCTGTTTTCACGCTCAGCAATATCGATCGCTTCTTTCGTTCTTCCGGGGCGAAGCAAATAAACTTCGAATCCGTTTGCATCGCTTGGTTTCTTTGGTGTTGCGTTGCAGTGAATCGAAATAAAAAGATTGCCGCCGGCTTCGTTTGCAATTTGTCCGCGGCGGTATAATTCAATAAACTTGTCTGTCTTTCTTGTAAAAACAACTTTTACATCTTTCATTTGCTGTTCAATGTCTTTGCCAAGCTTAAGTGCGATTGCCAAATTTATATTTTTTTCTTCAATGCCGTTAACACCAAGCGTGCCTGTGTCTTTACCGCCGTGCCCGGCATCGATTACAATTACATTAAAATCCCATTTTGCTTTTTCCTTTTTCTTTACAGTGTGGTTTTCAAAAACTTTGTTATAAATTGCAATCAATAAATCGCTGCTATTATCTAAGTTCAACACTTCGCTGGAAGTATATTCTTTTCCGAGGCCGAATTGTATTTCAGCATCGGCTTTAATATTCTTTGATTGAATCCACTTTATCAAACCTTCGCCGTTTCGCTTGTATAACTTTGAAGGATCGACATGCGCTTTTCTAAAAATGAAAGTTAGAATTCCATTTTTGTATGAACTGTTATATGAGAGAATTCTTTTTTTAGAATTTAATTTGATTAAAACTCCATTTGCTTTTTCATCCATTGAAAAGCCAGTGATATCAAACTCTGAATTTGAAGTTGATCTTTCAGATGAAATGTTATTTTCTGATTCTGATTTTTCAGCTTTTGCAATTAAAATATTTGGCGGTTGAAAAACCAAATTCATTCCAGAAGCTTTTTGTAAAGTTTGAATTGAATAATTAAGCGGAATGTAGATTTGATTTTCCAACAAATATGTTGAAGTGGGAAGCTGTATTACGCTTGCAGCACTCTTATCTTTTTTCTGTAGAACCAAGAATGGATCTTTCGCGGTTATGTAAAGAACATAATTCTGAAAATTTAGTTTGATCTTTTCCGTTTCAGAATTGTATGAATAATCAATTGAAAGAGCGTCGGCAAAATTTTTGACTGAGAAATAAATCATTCCTTCGCGGTCATAAACCGGGATGTAAAATCTTTTTTCGCCGGAAACAACAGTAAGGCTAGTAATTGATTGTGCAGGAATTAAAATGTTAATCAAAAATATGAAGGCAAACAAAAAATATTTTTTCATCTTAAAATTTTTTACAAAAATCTCAGCCAATAAACGGAATCATAAAACCGGTTTTCTTTTTATAAGATTGAAAATTCTCTTTGAAATTTTTCTCAAGCAACTTTTCTTCAAGTCGTGCACGCAAAATTAAAAACGGAATTTCAATTATTATTAACGGAATTAAAATGTAACTCAAGGTTGCAATGGCTCCTCCAACATCAACTAAAATTTGCGAAAGATATTGCGGATGCCGGACAAACTTAAACGGGCCTTTAGTTATCAATTGGTGATTCTTAAAAATTAAAATTTCTTGCGAATAACTTTCACCAAGAACTTTGTACGACCAAATCTGAACCCATGAAAAAATTAGATAAATAACCAAACCGCTAAGCCTAATATTTTCAGAAAAATTTTTGTAACTAAAAGTTCCTAGTTGAAAAATTGAAATGATCAAAACGACAAGAGTTAAAGTAGATAAAACCAGCGGCAAAGTTTGAAGATAAGTTTTAGGCTTTTCTTTTGAAGCAATAACAGTTGATCTAACTCCTTTTTTAGCACCTCCAACGTTGGCACCAAAAGTAGCGATAATGTTTAAACCAATAATTATGTTAATTGGATCCATAAAAAAATTAATCTACTTTTCTGCCATGCTTCAGCATTATGGATTTCCATTCTTCCATACTCAACTGCTCGGATTCTTCAATCAGCATAATCGGAATATCATCTTCAATCCTGTATTTGCGCCGTGTATTTTTATCAACAGAAACTAAAGTATTTTCATCCAAAACAAGATCAGCTTTTGTTTCCGGACAGCAAAGTATATCAAGCAATTCCTTACTAATCATTTTTTCCTCGATGAATTTTAAAATCCAATTTTTTCAAAATATTTTTATGCAAATGTAAAAATTATTTTAATTCTTTATAGCGGAAACAATCAACAACGTGATCATTCACCATTCCGACGGCTTGCATAAAAGAATAACAAATTGTTGAACCGACAAAATTAAATCCTCTCTTCTTCAAATCTTTGCTCATTGTATCGCTTTCTTTTGTAGTTGCCGGAACTTGCTTCAATTCTTTCCATGAATTCTGTAAAGTTTTTCCGCTGATAAACTGCCAAATAAATTTATCAAAGCTTCCAAACTCTTTTTGAACTTTGATAAATGCATTTGCATTCTGAATCGCTGCATTTATCTTCAGGCTGTTGCGAATGATTCCTTCATTTTTCATCAGCTCATTAATTTTCTTCTTATCGTAAGCCGCAATTTTTTTGACGTTAAAATTATCGAAAGCTTTTCTAAAATTTTCGCGCTTCTTCAAAATTGTAAACCAGCTTAGTCCCGCTTGCATTCCTTCGAGAATTAAAAATTCAAAAAGAAGCCTGTCATCATGTACCGGGACGCCCCATTCTTTATCGTGATAATCAATGTACAATTGGTCGCTGTTTGTCCATCCGCATCTGTGTAATGTTTTCATAAAGTATTTTTGATGGTTTCTATAATTTGTAACTTTATTTAACGGTTGTTAAAATAATAAAATAATTTTAGATTTTATTTGGTAATAATCTAATATAAAATTTTCCTTACGATGAAGGAAATTGGAAAAATTAATTTGACGATAGTTTTGCTATCATCTTTTTTAATATTAGGATGTTCGACCGGAATAATAATGAAAAAATCATCTCTACAAATAATTGCAAAAATCGAAAACAGTTTACCCAAAAGCATGAACGATAAATATCTTTTATACTTTCCTAAAGATTATAATAAAAACAAAGATCTTTTTCCGCTGATATTGTTTTTACATGGCGCAGGTGAAAGAGGTGATAACATCGAACGTGTGAAAAGGCACGGCCCGCCAAAAATTGTTGAGGCCGGAGAAGACTTACCATTTGTAATTGTTTCTCCTCAGTGCAAAGATAATTTGTGGTGGGATTCCGATGAACTTTTTGCGTTTCTTCTAGAAATAATTTCAAAATATAATATTGATGCAAACAGAATTTATTTAACCGGCTTAAGCATGGGCGGGTTTGGAACGTGGGATTTGGCAATTAAACATCCAGACTTTTTTGCAGCAATTGCGCCGGTCTGTGGAGGCGGTGATCCAACAAAAGTTTGTGAAATAAAAAATCTTCCAATTTGGGTTTTTCATGGCGCAAAAGATCCAATTGTACCAATTAAAAGGTCTGAAGAAATGGTTGAAGCACTGAAAGCTTGTAGCGGCGATTTAAACTTTACAATTTATCCAAACGCTGCTCATGATTCATGGACTGAAACTTATAACAATCTAACATTATATGAATGGTTTTTAGCACATAGAAAATAAATTACTCTTAAGAAAATTTATTGGTATAAAAATATGAGTATCGAAAATTTTGTAGTTAAACCAAACTCGATGATTGATCTTTCAAAAATCAAAACCGACGACACAAACAGTTATGCCTCAAAGGAAGAAGCGAAAAAAGATTTAAAGAAGAATATAAAAAAGATGATTTCTCTTCAGGAAAAACTTTACGCTGAAGATAAATATTCAATGTTATTAATCTTTCAAGCGATGGATGCAGCCGGCAAAGATGGAACAATTAAACACGTAATGAGTGGCCTTAATCCGCAAGGAACCCAAGTTACAAGTTTTAAACAACCTTCTACAGAAGAATTAAATCACGATTATCTTTGGCGCATTAACAAAGCTTTGCCTGAGCGCGGAAGAATTGGAATTTTCAACCGATCTTATTATGAAGAAGTCCTGGTTGTAAGAGTTCATGACTTAATTAGGAATGAAAAAATTCCGAAAGATTTAATTAACAATAAAATTTGGAACCAGCGATTCAAAGAAATTAATGATTTTGAAAAATACTTGTATGATAACGGAATCGTCATCTTAAAATTTTTTCTGCATGTTTCCAAAGAAGAACAAAAGAAAAGATTTTTAGAGCGAATTGATAAAAAATCAAAGAACTGGAAATTCTCTGATGCTGATATTAAGGAAAGACAATATTGGAATGAATATCAGAAATGTTATCAAGAAGCGATTTCAGCGACAAGTAAAAAACATGCGCCGTGGTTTATC
>DAIEML010000149.1 GCA_027349615.1 Ignavibacteriales bacterium
AAAACCACCATTTGATTGTCCCCGATTAAAATCCTGGTGTTTTTTTCCTTTTCAGAATCATTGCCAACACTGGCTAGTAAATGATTTATCTCTTGAGCGGTACGGAAAGGAATTATTATTTTCATTTCTTTTTCAGGTGAAGAAATCGGCGCTCTCGGTTCTAGTTATTTTGCTGATCATCTTCCAGTTCAAAAAAATGAGATACTTACTATGTTAAATCTTGATATGATTGGCCGATTAAATAATGACAATAATTTAATTGTTTATGGAACTGGCACCTCTTCAATATGGAAAGATTTATTAAATGAGGATAACAGAAATTATAATTTCAAATTAACATTTAATGATGAAGGTTATGCGCCAAGCGATCAATCTTCCTTCTATGCAAAAAAAATTCCGGTTCTTTTCTTTTTTACAGGAACTCATTCGGATTATCACCGTCCTTCCGATACCCCGGATAAAATAAATTATTCTGGCGAAGAATCGATTTTGAATTATGTATCCACATTAGCTTATCAAATAGATACTTTATCAAACAAGCCGGATTATATAAATGTTCCTCGGAAAGATTCCGGAAAAAATATATCCTTCCGTGTTTATGTCGGAACAGTTCCGGATTATGCAGGGCAAGTTGATGGTTTAAAAATAAATGGCGTAAATGAAGGAAGTCCGGCTCAAAAAGGTGGACTTAAAGGCGGCGATATAATAATCAGTTTTGGTGGGAAAAAGATTTCCAATATTTATGATTACACTTATGCATTAAGTGATTTTTCTCCTGGTGATATTGTTGATGTTGAAGTTCTTCGTGATTCACGTAAAGTAAATTTAAAAGTTGAATTGGGAGCGAGATAATAATTTCTAATTATTAATTCTGCCATATAAATAAATTACTCCTTTGGGTTTAATGGTATTTCCCTTTTCCTCAAGAGTAACAATGAATGAATAATTTTTATCTTGTTCATCGATGGACAATTTATTAATCTTAATAAATCCTTGAGAGTTTAGTTCTGAATTGTTGATTGTGCCTTCATTCAATGTTGCATTATTTTTTATAAGCCAAAGTTGGTAATTATTATTTTTGTCTATTGGCGGTAAATCAGAAACTTGAAGTACGGCTTTTTTAGTTTCCGGCGACCAAAATATTTTACCAAAACTTTCAGGATCAACATCTTGTCCCAACAAATTTATAATATTTATCCTCTTCGATTGAAGAACATTTAATATATCATTTTGATTTTGTAATTCAGAATTCTGAACAACTAAGAATTTATTTATGTTTTCATTTTTTTTAAGAAGTTCAGCAAAGTAAATACTTATGATGATCAAAGCGATAAAAAGTAAAATGGTAATTGCTGTCATCAATTTTAATTTAACATTATTTAGTTGCAAAAAATATTCCGGATGATGATGACTCCTTCTTTTTTCGCTTAACTCATTATCATTAAATTTCCTATCATTTAACTTATCAAATAATTCTATTGGTTTTGAATCTTCATGAATAATCAATCTAGTCTTATAAAATATTTCACGTAATTTTTCATCGCCGCTGTTAAGAGCAGATTTCAATTCTTCTAATTCTTTCGGCTGAATTGTATGAAGGAAATACAACTCGCATAAAGCTTGAAATTTTTCTTTGTCCATTAACTAATAGTAATTACAATATGAATTTTTAATTTCTAATTTTTTATAATTTATCAATAATTAAATTTGTTTGTTGTTAATAGGATCAATCTTAATTTGGTTAATCTTAAATGGCAAATTATTATAAAGATAGGATAACAAATAATTTAGAAATATTTGTACTAAATTATACAGTAATTAGGAAATAAATTATTTATAATACTTTTGATAAATTTGAACATTAAAAAAGCAAATTAATATTATGATTTGGCACCAAAAAGAAATTTCGTTAAATCCTAAAAGCCGCGGCTTTCATTTGATAACCGATGAAATTCTAAAGCAAATTTCTGAGATAAAAAAGATTAAAATTGGAACGGTGCATATTTTTATAAAACATACTTCTGCTTCTCTTACAATTAATGAAAATGCTGACCCGACTGTTCGTTTAGATATTGAAAGTCAGTTTAATATTTTGGTTCCGGAAAATCAGACTTATTATAAACACAATACAGAAGGTCCGGATGATATACCTTCGCATATTAAATCTGTAATGATTGGTAATAGTCTTTTAATTCCAATTACAAACGGCAGATTAAATTTGGGAACCTGGCAAGGAATTTATTTATGCGAACACAGAAATTTTGCTACCACTCGGAAAATTGTTATAACAATAATGGGAGAAGAATAATTTAATTTTTTATTTCTTCCTCAAGATCTTACTTTTAATGTGATAATGAAAATTTTATATCTCTTCCAGCATTTTTGCAGATATTTTTTTTACTGTTGGTTTTACTAAGGACGTTATAAAGATTGCAACCAGAGTAATGATTGCATGAAAGATTCTATAAATGGAATATATACAAAAAAAGTTACTTACTGTTAATAAAGAATATCAAAATAGAAATAATAATCCATGAACCTTAAAGATGTATCTGTACATAGATTAATAAACCAGAATATATTAGCTACAAAAACGAAAACTGTAAGGGATGTTGTATTTGATATGGGAGCAATCCAAGCTCAAGATTATAAAATGGCCAAATGGGCAATAGGAGTACGTTCTCCAGGTTCTACTGAATTGGATGTGGATCACGCGATTGATAATGTTGAAATTATTAGAACACATGTGTTAAGACCAACCTGGCATTTTGTTTCGCCTGAAGATTTAATATGGATGAGAGAACTAACTGCAAATAAAGCTAAATCATTAATAAACTCAAGAGACAAAGCGTTAGGACTTACAAAAGCAATAATCGATAAGAGTAAAAACATAATCGAACAAGCTTTATCTAATGGGGAACATTTGACTGGAGAAGAGTTAGCCTGTAAATTGGAAAAGAATAGAATTGATACCGGAAGTTACAGGGCGTGGCACCTGTTTTATAAAGCTGAACTCGATGGAATAATCTGCAGCGGGAAAAATAAAAATGGAAAACCAACCTTCGCTTTGCTTGATGAAAGAGTTCCTATTAGTAATAAAATTATACGTGAAGAAGCTTTGTTTCTTCTTGCAAAAAAATATTTTACAAGTCATGGTCCGGCAACTATTGATGATTTTTCCTGGTGGTCGGGTTTATCAATAAAAGAATGTAGAAAAGCTGTGGAAATGAATAAGAATGCTTTCATCTCGGAAAAGATCGGAACGCAAACTTATTTTTTTAGCAGTTCATTTTCTTATACGAAAACGAATAATAAAAAAGTATTTCTTCTGCCGGCTTTTGATGAATTCATTATAGCCTATAAAAACAGGAGCGCCTCACTTCTACCTGAGCAGCATAAAAAAACAATTAGCAATAACGGAATCTTCAGACCTATGATAGTTGTGAACGGCCAAATAACCGGTATTTGGAAACGAACAATTCAAAAAGATAAAGTACTGATTGAATTAAATTTATTCCAGTCGCAAAGCAAAGAGGTAAAAAATTTAATCAAAAAGGAAGCGCTTAAATTAGGACAGTTCCTAAATAAAAAAATCGAAGTGCTCTGATACTTATCAAGAAATAGATTATTCTAATTATTTAAAATCATATTTTAGTTTTGATAATCAAAACTCCTTATAACCCCACTTTTCCTTGTTCTTTTGCATCTCTTCTTGTGTAGGAAGTTTCTGGTCATCAGAACGTTTAGGAACAATCCTTTTTTTGCCGACAATCCTCGCGTTTATTTCTATATCTTCCTTAAATACTTCCGGAACCATTTCCTCTTCAAAAATTGCTTCCCATGGACACTCGGGCACGCACGCATTGCAATTTATACATTCGTCTGGATCAATTAGTAACTGATTATTCGGAATAGTTGTATCATCGCCTTTATATTGATAAATACAATCAACAGGACAAACTTGAGTGCATGATATATCTAAACAATCCCTGCATAACTTCGTGATAACATAAGCCATAAACTCTCCAGATTTTATTGAAGTATTTTATTTAAGATTTATCCGCAATTCGGATTTAATAAACTTAATCGAATTTTGAATTTAATTTAGGAAGGTCAATTAAAATAAAATGTGATATGGAGTTTGACAGCTGTATTGATTTCCCATTCAACACAGCTGTAAGGATTCATCCAACTATTTTTTTAATGGACTAATTACCACCGGCTTGCTTTCATTGTTCATTCTATCAAGCGCAGTAACAACATAAGTAATTTCATGATTTTCAATTCCTACAGTCGAATCAATAAAAGAAGTTTCATCGCTGTTTTGTACTTTCAAAATATGCCATGCATCTTCTAAATTAACTTGACGCGGGAAATCAAATTTATAAATAACATATTTCAAAGCCGTGTCTCCGTCAGATGCTTTATCCGGTTTATTCCATTCCAATTTTATAGAATTTTCTTCAACTTTAGCATTTAGATTTTTTGGCTCAAGCGGCGGAATAGTATCTTTCCATGACATAGTTGGAATCAATGCCGGATATTTATAATACTTTTTTAATGAATCAGCAAAATGAGAATAATTATCTGTAATAGATTTTGAACTAAAAAAAACAGTTCCGTAAGTATTAATTATTTGCCTGCTCAATCTTAACTGTTGTTCAAGCTCATTGGAAGATCCTTTGTATGTTGATTCAGCAAACTTAGTAGAAAATATTCCAACATAAATTTGTCTTCTGTTTACAACTGTCGACCACCAAGGTAGTAAACTTCCATAATCCGCAGCTTTATTTCCAATCTCCCAATATAATTGCGGAGTAATATAATCGACAGTTTTATTCTTCAGCCAATTTACCGGATCGCAGTAAATAGTTTTATAAGATTCAAAACCATGAGTATATGCAAATTTATTTTCTACAATTCCAAACGGACTAATTCCAAATTTAATTCTCGGGTTTATCGCCTGGATAGTATCATATACCTCAGCAACCATATGATTGATATTATTCCTTCTCCAGTCATCAATATCTTTAAATTTACCTTTGTATTTCTTAAATGTTTTAGCATCTTCAGTTGTAATCTTAGGAGTGTAAGGATAGAAATAATCATCGAAATGAATTCCATCAACATCATACCGGCGGACAACATCCGCAATAATTTTTGCGATATAATCATTTACTGCCGGTATTCCAGGATTAAGCATTTTATAAGTTTTAAAATCTAATATCCAATCCGGATGAGTAATTGAAATATGGTTATCTGCAATCTTATATTCACCAACAGTTTTAACCGCGCGGTATGGATTAAACCATGCGTGAAGCTCCATTCCTCTTTTGTGTGCTTCAGAAATTATAAATGTAAGCGGATCGTAAAAAGGGCTTGGCGCTTTCCCCTGCTCTCCGGTTAGCCAATAAGACCATGGTTCGTAATTTGATTTATACAAAGCGTCACATTCGGTTCTTACTTGGAAAAAAATTGTATTAATTCCAGAGGCTTTCAGTTTATCAAGAATTGAAATTAATTCATCCTTTTGCTTTTGAGTAGATTCATTTCTATTTGTTGGCCAATCGATGTTAGCAACAGTTGCAATCCAAACGCCTCTTAATTCCCTTTTGGGGTAAACATATTGAGGAAAAATATTATTTGAAATTATTGTTAAGAAAATCAAAATAGATATAAAATACATTCTCATTTTTTTCTCTTCGCTATATTTAAATTATTTTTGCAGTTGAAACTAAAATTAATGAAAGCAAAATTACAAAATTTATTATCACTTTATGAGAAACAAAAAAATATTATTCGTTTGTCTTGGTAATATCTGCCGCTCGCCCGCTGCTGAAGGGATAATGAAATCTCTTATAAAAAAGGATGGAATGCAAGAAAA
>DAIEML010000014.1 GCA_027349615.1 Ignavibacteriales bacterium
TACGAAGAACATCATCATGTCAGATATACAACTGATGCAATTAATTCAGCGGTGAAACTTAGTAATCGTTATATAACTGATCGTCATTTGCCAGATAAAGCAATTGATGTAATTGATGAAGCCGGTTCAAGAGTGCACATGGGAAATTTTGAAGTACCTCAAGAAGTTCTATCGTTGGAAGAGGAAATAGAAAAAGTTCGTCAGGAAAAAGCTGCCGTTGTAAAAAGACAAGATTACGAAGAAGCAGCTCGATTGAGAGACAAAGAAAGAAATTTGCAATCGGATTTGGAAATTGCTAAACGTGAATGGGAAGCAAAAACAAAAGATATAGTTCATGATGTTGGCGAAGAAGATATTGCTACTGTTGTTGCAATGATGACGGGGATTCCGGTAAATCGAGTTGCACAAACTGAATCTGAAAAATTATTAAATATGGAGTCAGCTTTAAAAGATTATATTGTTGGACAAGATGAAGCTGTTTCCAAATTAACAAAAGCAATTAGAAGAACGCGTGCCGGATTAAAAAATCCAAACAGACCGATTGGAAGTTTTATTTTTTTAGGCCCAACTGGCGTTGGTAAAACAGAGCTTTGCAAAGTACTTGCAAAATATTTATTTGATTCTGATAATGCATTGATTAGAATTGATATGAGTGAGTACATGGAAAAATTTTCGTTATCAAGATTGGTTGGTGCACCTCCAGGATATGTTGGTTATGAAGAAGGGGGACAACTAACTGAAAAAGTTAGAAGAAGACCATATTCAGTAGTTTTATTTGATGAAATTGAGAAGGCTCATCCTGATATTTTTAGTATTCTTCTTCAAGTTTTGGATGATGGAGTATTAACCGATAGTCTGGGCAGAAAAGTTGATTTCAAAAATACGATTATAATTATGACCACAAACGTTGGTGCCCGTGATATCAAAAATATAGGATCTTTCGGATTTGGAAGCGAATCTGCTGAAGATAAATATTCAACCTTGAAAAACACTGTTGAAGATGCAATGAGAAAGCTCTTCAATCCTGAATTTTTGAATCGTGTTGATGAAACAATTGTTTTCAGGAACTTAGAGAAAGAAGATATCTTAAAGATTATCGATATCGAACTGAAAGAAATATACAAGAACATTCATGAAAATAAAATGGTTCTAACACTAGATTTATCTGCAAAAAATTTTCTTGTAGATAAAGGTTTTGATCCCAAATTTGGCGCTCGTCCATTAAGACGCGCAATTCAAAAATATGTTGAAGATATGTTAGCTGAAGAAATTCTTCGCGGTACGTTCAAAGATGGTGCTAAGATAATTGCAAAACATTTTGAAAATGCAGAAGAATTAATTTTCCTCGAAGATGATTCAAATATTGATAGTCCACACGAGGAAAAAGAAAAAACTGATTCGAGCGAAGTATAATCAAAAAAAATATTTTTGTGTTCTTAACAACTTAATTATTAATTAAAAAAGCGTATTACTTTTAATGCGCTTTTTTTATGTTTAATTTTGAAAGTGATTTTTATATAACTATTGCGGAGGTAATATGAAAGTCTTATCAACAAATGAGATAAATGATAGATTAATAAAAATTAGCGGTTGGAGTTTTAAAATTGATAATATTAATAAGGAGTTTCAGCTGAAGGATTTTAAAAGTGCTCTTTCATTTGTGAATAAAATTGGAGACGAAGCTGAAAAGATGGAGCATCATGCGGCTATTTTCTTACACTCTTGGAATAAAGTGAAGATTACTATATCAACTCATAGCGCTGGAGGTGTAACCGAAAACGATTTTAATTTAGCAAAAAAGATTGAAGAGATTTCAAAATGAAAAATCGGCTTGAAGCGCTTTTAGATTTTTATAAAAAAGATTCAAAAGATTCTTTTACAATTTATGGAATCGCTTTGGAATATTTATCCTTAAAAGATTATGCAAAAGCTGAAATATATTTCCAAATTTTGCTGGAGACAGATCCCAGTTACGTTCCCGGTTACATGCAGTTTGCACAACTAAAAGAAAAATTAAATCAAATAAATGAAGCAAAATCTATTTATCGCAAGGGAATTGAAAAAGCAAAAGCAACTGGCGATAGAAAATTTGCTATTGAAATGGAGGAATTTCTAAATGATCTTGAGTGAAAATGAAATTTTACAAATATTTAAAAACACTGGCGCTTTGCTCGAAGGGCATTTTCTTTTGACATCCGGTAGGCACAGTAATTTGTACTTTCAATGCGCAAAAGTTCTTCAATACCCTGAATATACTGAAAAAATTTGCCGCAATATTGTTGAACATTTTAAAAATTATAATATCGACACAGTGATTTCGCCAGCAATTGGAGGGATTATAGTTGGGCAAGAAGTTGCACGGCAATTAAATAAAAAATCAATTTTTGCTGAACGCGAAGATAAATCGCTTTCATTGCGCAGAGGATTTTTTCTTGAAAAAGGAGAAAAAGTTTTAGTATGCGAAGATGTAATTACTACCGGCGGATCTGTCTTTGAAGTAATTGAAATTGTAAAAAATTTTGGCGCAGAAGTTGTCGGCGTCGGTTCAATCGTAGATAGAAGTAATGGAAAAGTAAATTTCGGTTATCCGCAAATCAGCGCAATTAAAATGGAAGTTGTTTCTTTTTTAAGTGAGGATTGCGAACTTTGTAAAAAAAATATTCCGTTAGTAAAACCCGGCTCAAGAAAAATAAAGTGATATTAATGAATTGGGGATTTCTGACTTTTTATTATTAAATGAAACGAGCATAAAAAATAATGGATCAAAGAAAATTATATAAAACTATTGAAAATTTAGCCTCTCAAAAATATGAAAATGAAAAAGAGATGCTGATTGCGGTTTTGAATCAAATTGTTGAAATGGAAAATATTCATGTAAATGGTGGAAGAATTTGGAAATTGGACTCTGAAAAAGGTGACTATGAACTTGTATATCAGACCGGTAAACTTGAAAAAATTAAACAAAATTTTCGTGTGAGTATTAAAGATTATCCTTTCTTCGATCTAATCGCAAAAGAAAGAACAATTTTAGGAAATGAAACAAATGAAGTTCTTCGTAAAAAAGGAATCATGAAATATTCAGCTTCCGGAGTTGGATCAAGATTAAAATTTAACGGCAAAATTTATTATGAATATCTTCTTGCTTTGAACAGTGAAAATATTGACGAAGATTTACGTTTAAGACTTAGCATCATAGCAACCGCTCTTACTTCTCAAATAAAGCAGATGAGATATTCTCAAAGAGCAACTTCTCTAAAAGCTGATTTAAATAAAGCGCGAGAAATTCAAAAAGGAATTTTACCTGAACATGAATATAAATTTCATAATTATATTTTATTTGGAGTTTCTGATCCCGCGGAGATAGTTGGCGGTGATTTATTCGATTATATTGATATAGGTACAGACGGTGATCGACTGGGAGTAGCGGTTGGTGATGCGGCAAGCAAAGGCGTAAGCGCTGCTGCTGAAGCGATGTACATTTCCGGTGCTCTTAGAATGGCATGCAGTTTTGAAATTAAAATTGCACCGCTGATGCAACGTATGAATTCACTTGTAAATAAAATTTTTAAAGATGAAAAATTTGCCTCATTGTTTTACGGGGAGTTTTCAACCGATAAAAGCGGATTGTTCTTATATGCAAATGCGGGACATAATCCTCCAATGTTTGTAAAAGCTGGATCAAATAAAATTACCACACTTCTTCCAACTGGGCCAGTTTTAGGGCCATCGCCAAATGCTAAATTTACAATCGACAGTATAAATTTTTCTGAAGGTGATGTACTTCTAATTTATTCAGATGGAGTAACAGATGCGGCAAATACTAACTTTGAAAATTATGGTGAAACTCGTCTAGGTAATATTTTGGTAAAGAATAAACAACTTTCACCAAAAGAAATTACTTATAAAATACTTGATGATGTTATTAAGTTTTCAAAAAATGGCGAGTATTCTGACGATAAAACTTTAGTCGTAATTAAAAGAATTAAATAATTAAAAAGTTAGAAAAGTTTTATTATAAAATATTTGGAAATATAAGAAGAGGGTACGATGATAAAATCAATTAATCCGGCAACAGATGAAGAAATTAAAATTTATAATGAAATGTCAGAAACTGAGGTTGATAAAATTCTTTTAACTTCGAATCAAGAATTTTTATCATGGAGAAAAACAGATTTTAATTTACGATCATCAAAAATGAAGAAAGCAGCTGAAGTTTTAAGATCAAAAAAAAATAAATGGGCTGATATTATGACTTTGGAAATGGGTAAACCAATTGCACAATCAATTTCTGAAGTCGAAAAGTGTGCTTGGGTTTGCGATTACTTTGCTGATAATGCTGAAAAATTTCTCTCCGATGAATTTATTGAGACCGATGCGACAAAAAGTTTTGTTACTTACAAACCACTCGGCGTTATTTTAGCAATTATGCCATGGAATTTCCCTTTTTGGCAAGTTTTTAGATTTGCTGCGCCAAATTTAATGGCTGGTAATGCTGGTGTGCTAAAACATTCGTCAAATGTAATGGGATGTGCTTTGGCAATCGAAGAAATTTTTCATGAAGCCGGATTTCCAGAAAATCTTTTTAGAACAGTTATCGTTTCCTCAAAAAATATAAATTCATTAATTGAAAATAAGAATGTTGCGGCTGTAACTTTAACTGGAAGTGTTCAAGCTGGAAAATCAGTTGCATCGATAGCTGGAGGAGTTTTAAAGAAAACTGTTTTAGAACTTGGTGGAAGCGATCCATATTTAATTTTGGATGACGCTGACTTAGAAACTTCTTCCACTATTTGTGTTAATTCAAGATTGATTAACGGAGGGCAAAGTTGTATAGCAGCAAAAAGATTTATTGTCGTTGAATCTGTTTATGATGAATTTGAAAAATTATTCGTTCAAAAAATGAAATCAAAATTAATGGGAGACCCATTTGATAAAAAAAATGATTTAGGTCCGCAGGCAAGAATAGATTTAAGAAATGAACTTCATGAACAAGTACAAAAAAGTGTTGATTATGGTGCTCAACTTTTAATTGGCGGAGAAATTACAAAATCAAAAGGAGCGTTTTATCCCCCGACTGTTTTATCAAATGTTCATTCTGGCATGCCCGCTTATAATGATGAATTATTTGGACCGGTTGCATCATTAATAAAAGTTAAAGACGAAGCAGAAGGAATAAAAATTGCAAACGATACTACTTTTGGTTTAGGAGCGGCTGTTTTTACATCGAATAAAGAAAGAGGCGAGAAAATAGCCAAAGATGAATTAAATGCTGGTTGTTGTTTCGTTAATGAATTGGTCAAATCAGATCCAAGATTACCATTTGGCGGTATTAAGGAATCCGGTTATGGAAGGGAATTATCGCTACTGGGGATTAAAGAATTTATGAATGCAAAAACAGTTTATGTAAAATAATTTAATTGAAATTGGTACAATTATGCTTTCTTTAATGTAAAAGTAAATTTACTTCCCTTATTCGCTTCACTTTCAATCCAAATTTCTCCTTCATTTTTTTCAATTAGCTCTTTGCAAATAATTAATCCTAAGCCAGTTCCTTTTTCTTGAGAAGTTCCTAATGTGGAATGATGTTTATCTATTCGGAATAAATTTTCTAACACATCTTTTGACATTCCTACTCCGGTGTCTTTAACTGAAATTTCAACATGATTGTTTCTGGTTTCAGACGAGATTATTACTTTGCCATTTGGCCGGGTAAATTTTATAGCATTAGATATTAGATTCTGAATAACTGATTGAAGCATATTTAAATCAGCAAAAACAAAATTATTATTCTGAACTTGGTTAATCAGTTCAATATTTTTAATTAATGCATTTTGATTTAACAAGCTAATATTCGAATCAACACTTTCAGATAAATTTATTTTTTCGGGAAGAAATTCCATTCGACCGGTTTGAATTCTAGACCAATCCAATAAGTTTTCAACCAATTTATATTGATTTTTTATTGTATTATTTAATTCTCTTATAAACCTATCTCTTTCTTCTTTTGAAATTGAATCGTATTCCTCAACTAAAATTTCTGAAAGACCGATCAAAGGTTGGAATGGACTTTTTAAATCATGAGCAATGATAGAAAATAATTTGTCTTTGCTTGAGTTAAGTTCCTTCAGCATTTGTTCAGATTCAGCAAGTTGAGCATTTAAGCGAGCTAATTCTTTCGCCCTTTCTTCAAGCAAATTTTTATTAGCTTGTAACTGCTTTGTATAATTAATTAATTCTTCCGAAGTTCTTTTTCTTTCAATTGCCAAAGCAATTTGTTCGGAAACGAAAACTAATATTTGTTTCTCAGATTCACTATATGCTTTTTCATTGTGATAATCTTGAACAACCATAACGCCAATAATTTTTCCTTCATGTTTAAGAACTATCCCAAGCCAAACAGCAGAAGGTTCGCCGACTAAATCAACTTCACCTAACTCCCGAAGTTTAATATCAACTTCGCTGGTAATTATTATATCAACCCCGGTTCTTAAAACATATTCAGTTAATCCGCGTCCAGGTTTTCTTGGTTCTGGCTGAATATCGAATTCGTCAACAAAATACGGAAATGTAATTAGTTCTTCTTTTTCATCATACAAAGCAATATAAAAATTATTTGCAGGCATCAATGTTCTAATTACTTCATGAATTTTAGAATACAAAGTCTCCATGTCTTCAGTGGTATTTACTGCTTCAGAAATTGAGTACAAAGCTTTCTGAATTTTTTCAAATTTTTTACGCTCGGTAATATCGTGCAAAGTTGCCTGAATTAAATTTTTACCTGCCAGAGGAAAACTTTTTAAAGAAATTTCCGTATCAATAAGAGTATCATTTTTCCTTTTATGCTGCCAATAAAAATATTGCGGAATTCCATTCAATGCATTATTAATTTTTTCTAATGCTGAATCTTTTGAGCTACTTCCGTCTGGTTGAAATTCTGGTGAAAATTCCCACGGCGAATGGCCGATTATTTCTTCTTTTGTACATTCAAACAGAGTTAAAAATTGCTCATTGCATTCTTCAAATTTATCGGACATTATGCAGATTCCCTCTGCAGATGTTTCGAATAATGAACGAAATCTTTTTTCACTTTCAACTAAAGCTTCTTCTGATTTATTTTTTTCAGTTATATCATGAAAGCTCCAGACTCTTCCAACAATCTGTGTCCCAACTTTTTGAGGAACGGAATACCTTTCAAATACCCGATTATCTTTAAATTCTATAATATCGAAACTTTCTGCTTCACGATGTTGATAAAGCCAATTAACCTTTGATATAAATTCTTCATAATTTTTTAATTGATCTTTTGCGAACATTAAAAGATTTGTGTCTTCTTTTATTTCAAAAACTTCTGAAGGCATTTTCCACATTTGAACAAATTTTTGATTTATACCGGTAACTTTGCCATAAATGTCAATAACTAAAATACCATCCGCAGTTGATTCTAAAGTTGCATTAAGAAGAGAAAGAGTTTGATTAATCTTTTCTTCTGTAAGTTTTCGTTCAGTTATATCTTGAGTAATTCCAATTAAGGCAACGGGATTTCCGCTTTCATCTAAGATTGCTGATGAACTAAGAAAAACAGGAAACTCATAGCCATTTTTTTGACGATTAACAAGCTCACCTTGCCAGCCGTTTCTGAGCGTTTCAAAGTGTATTTTCTCATAGCTAATTTTTGAATTATTATTTGATTGAATAATCTCAATTTTTTTACCGATAAGTTCTTCTTCTTTATAACCAAATGTTTTTAAAAATGCAGAATTTACAAAAAGAATTTCTCCTTGAAGATTAGTAATGCTTACGCATTCTCCGATATTTTTAAGTGCTTGAGCAAGCATTACTATTTGTTTCTCGGCTTCTTTTCTTTTCGTTATATCTCTGAAAATGCTAAGCAAGTATGGTTCATGATTTTCAATTTCAAAATATGAATTCGAAACTCCAAACCAATTTTTTTTCTCGTTCCAAAGATGAGCTTCAACTTCAGAATAGGCAGTAACAGTTTTACTATTAAAGCGTTCTTTATATTCTTTAATAGTTAATGTTTCTTTTTCTTTGGGATAGATAATTGATAATGGTTTTCCTTCCAGTTCGGATTTTTGTTTATCAACTAATCTGCAGAATGCGTGGTTCACCATTAAAATATTTCCGTCACCATTTGTAAGTCTCATTCCGTCAGCTGAATTTTCCCAAACTAACTGAAATAATTGTTGGGATTCTTTTTTAGTAACTTGGGCTGCTTTCAATTTTGTAATATCCGTTGCCAAAAGAATTACATTATTTTTGTTCAGCTTATGCAAAGTTCCCAAGAACCAATAAGTTTTTCTTTTAATTATTGCAGTGTATTCAAATTCTATTGGTTTTTTAGATCGAAATGCTCTTTTAATTTTATCTAAAAAATAATCTGCTTGTTGTTTAGGTAATATTTCGTGTAAAGTTTTACCGGTAAAATCTTCTGCCGGTTTAAGGAAGTATTTTTTAGAAGTGGTTTCAAATATTTTTATATATCTGCCATATTTATCGAAGATAATAATGACATCTTGTATCGAATTAACAATTTTATTCAGTTGAGATTCGTCAACATTTAAATTGTCATAAGATTTATTTTTTTTCTTAACTTTTACTTTTTTTGGACTACTATTATTTGTCATTATTTTATTTTTTGGTAGTTTTGGTCTAATTCGATTAATCATAAAATTGACCCATTTAGCCGATTTATTATCGAAGATTTTTTTATTTTTATTAATATAAAAATAAAAACTTCAAATTGTATTCCAGTTTTGGAATTCTTGAAAATCAGCATTTTCAATACAACACATAATGCAAATTTTAACTAAACTAAAAATTAAGCTATTAAAATATTCTTTGTTGAAATAAATACAAATAAAAAAGTTAAAAAATTAATTAACTTAGATTTGGTAATAACTGATTTTGGAAATAAACTGCTTGAATAATTATAAGTTAATAATTCAATATGATGGGACAAATTATGCCGGCTGGCAAATTCAAAAAAATTCAAAAACCATTCAGCAAAAAGTTTCCGATTCGATAGAATTATTATTAAATGAAAAAATTAATTTAATTGGATCTGGCAGAACTGATACTGGTGTTCATGCACTTGGTCAAACAGCAAATTTTAGAACTGAAAATGAAATTGATTTATATAAATTTAAATATTCTCTTAACGCAATTTTACCATTTGATATTTCTGTAATTGATATTCAAAAAGCGAAACCAAATTTTCATGCAAGATTTGATGCAAAAAAAAGAATTTACATTTATTTATTTACAAAATATAAATCACCATTCTTTCAAAAATATTCATGCTTCTACCATAGTAAAATAAATTGTATTCAGTTAAATGAATTAAGTAAAAAATTTTGCGGTAAAAAAGACTTCACATCTTTTTCAAGAAAAAATTCAGAAACAGAAAATAAAATTTGTAATATTTATGAAATTCATTGGAAAGAAACTCAAGGTTTAATAATTTTTAAAATAGAAGCAGATAGATTTTTGCATGGAATGGTACGAACTATAATCGGTACGCTTTTAAGAGCAGTTGATAAAGATGAAAATTATATTGATAACATTATCCAACAAAAAAATAGACAAAAAGCTGGAGAAGCAGTTCCACCAAACGGATTATTTTTATTTAAGGTAAAATATTAAGGATGATAAATTTATCGGGAAAAATTGTTCTGATAACTGGCGGGTCAAAAGGAATTGGTGAAGCTTGTGTGCGGTTATTTGCAAAAACTAATTCGCAAATTGCATTTACATATAATTCATCAGAAAAAGCTGCTGATAAATTAGTGAATGAACTTAGTTCAATCACAAAAATTAAAGCTTATAAAATTGATATTAATAATTCACAAATAATTGCGGATATAGTTGGTAAAATAATTTCAGATTTTGGTAAGATTGATATTCTTGTTAACAATGCGGGAATTTGGAAATATGGAAAATCCGATGAAATGAGTATCAAAGATTGGGAAGAAACTATCCGAATAAACCTAACCGGAACTTTTGCTTTTACAAAAGCTGTAATTCCTTTAATGAAGAAAAATAAATTTGGCAGGATAATAAATATTTCTTCAACAGCAGGGCAAAGAGGCGAACCGTTTTATTCTCATTATGCAGCTTCAAAAGGCGGAATAATTTCATTTACAAAATCTCTTGCAGTTGAACTTGGCCAATTTAATATAAATGTAAATTGCATTGCACCTGGCTGGGTTATTACAGATATGACAAGAGATGTTTTTGAGGATGATAAATATAAAGAAGAAGTTAGGAACAATATTCCTATTAAAAAAATTGCTGAGCCTGAAGATATTGCCGGGCCAGTTTTATTTCTTGCATCAGAACTGGCAAATAATATAAACGGAGAAATATTAAACGTAAACGGCGGTTCAGTTTTATGCGGTTGAACTTAATAAAGAATTTTTAATCTATCTAAAAAATATTTTTATCAAGGATACAAAATGGATTTTCTGTCGAACCTTCACCCAAAGATTGTTCACTTTCCAATTGCACTTTTTGTAGTTTACGCACTTTTGGAAATTATCGGTTCTTTTGTTAAAAAAGATTTTTTCTCCAAAACAGCACACTTAATTTTATTTCTTGGAGTAATAGGTGCTGTTGCCGCAGTACTTACCGGAAACTCTGCAGAGGATGCGGCTCATGCTTTAAGCAAAGCTGGAGTTTCAATTTCAATCCAGGCAATTGAGAATCATTCTGACTTTGCAAATTTTACGCTTTGGTATTTCGCCGGAATTTTAGTCCTTCGTACTTATTTAGTTTTAAAGAAAAAATTTGTTGGGAGTCTAAAATATTTTTTTGTTGTTCTTTCTTTAGTCGGCGTTTTTTTAGTTTATCAAACCGGTCAGCTTGGAGGGAAATTGGTTTATAAATATGGAATTGGAACAGATCTTAAAAAATCAGAGCTCAATAAAACTTCTGGAAGAATTCATTAATTGGTTAACGCTGATATAAAAATAAAATCAACTTCAATTATTATTGTAATAGTTTTAGTTAATGCTATCGGCTTACTATTAAGATATTATGATCTCGACAGATATTTTATATTTATCGGTTTTAGATTTTATCTAAGTTTATTCCTTCCAATAATTATAATTTTTAGATCTAATATATTTTCTAAGTTGAAAGAAATTTTAAGTCATCCAAAATATAATAAAACCTATCAGCCGCTTGGATGGATTTTCATTCCCATAATATTGGTTTTAGCAATTCTTTATTTCACTAAAAAAATTGATGTCGGCGATCCCGATTATTTTTATGAATTTGGTTTATCATCAGTTTTTGATTTTCCAATTTATGTAATTTGGAATTTACCGCAGCTAATTATGTTTTTTACATTTTTATTTTTAATTCAGACTTCTTTGAAATTTCCATTCGCTCAAACACTTTTAATAATTTTATTATTATTCATTTTCGAATTTATTCCAATAGACAAATCTAAATTTAATATAATCGATTTAGTATCTTTATTGTTAATTGCTTCTTCAATTAGCTTTTTAATAAAATATTTTCAAAACATATATTGGATTTCGTTATTCACTTTTATAGTACTTTGGAGCGGTATGCTAGCATTTGGAAGTAATTCTGAAACTATGATCCATTTATTATTTGCAGCGCATTATCAATCATGGGATGGTTTTTTTGAAGTCGCAAAAAATTGGGAAAATTATCTGCAGCCGGTTCAATTAGCTTTCACCTTGATCCTCATCTCAATTTCTGTTTTGTTAAGAAAATCTAATGGTTAAAATTTTTCTCTATAAATTTTAATTTTGTATTTTAGAAGCATAAATTCATATCGTTTGATAATGCGAAAAACAATTTTGATTTTACTTTTTGGATTTAGTTTAGCCTTTGCACAAAAAGGGCCGATTGATAAAGCAAGAGGACTTTTCATTGCGTTCGGTGTTGGCCCAAGATTACCAATAAATTATTTTGCAAACTCATCTGATCTTGGATATGGATTTAATGTTGAACTTTCCTATACTGATGACGAATATCTTCCAATATTTTTATTTGGCAAAATTGGATTTGACCAATTTCCAGGCTCACAAGAATATTATGAAACTTCAGATCTTTCAAACTATTCTACAAATGCCTTACCAATAAATCTTGGTGCAAGATACTATTTCCCGCCGCTTGTTGAAAACATTGTTCTCTTTATGCCGATTGTTGAAGTATCGTTTGATTATACTTATTTTCAAAAACTACATCAATTTAAAGCTGCCAGCGGCAAAAGTAATTATCTTGAAGATATTTCGAAATTCGGTTTTAGTGTCGGCACTGGATTATCAATGTTTATGATGGAAGTATTAGCTTCCTATAATTACTTTCAAACTAATCAATATTTTTCAGTAGATTTAAAAGTGCGGCTTCCATTGTACATAAGTTTATAAGAAAGGGAATATCATGGATTTTAAAAATTTAATTTTAAGCATAAATGAAAAAATTGCTGTCGTTACAATTAATCGACCAGACAAACTAAACGCATTAAATATTCAAACTATGGATGAATTGAAAATTGTCATCACTGATTTAAATTTAAACGATGAAGTTTCTGTAATAGTCTTAACCGGATGTGGTGAAAAAGCATTTGTTGCCGGCGCTGATATTTCAGAACTAAATAAACTTGATATGGTTGCTGCAAAGAAATTTTCCGAAAACGGGCAAGATATATTTGGCTTAATTGAAAATTCACATAAACCTGTAATTGCTGCTGTAAACGGCTTTGCGCTTGGCGGCGGATGTGAATTAGCTCTTGCATGTCACTTTAGAATCGCATCTGATAACGCACAGTTTGGACAGCCGGAAATTAATTTAGGAATAATTCCCGGATACGGTGGAACTCAAAGACTTTCACAACTAATTAATTCAGGACGCGCAATGGAATATATTTTAACTGGCAATATGATTGATGCAAATGAATCTTTCAGAATCGGATTAGTCAATCATGTCTATCCTCAAAAAGAATTAATGACGAAGACTTTAGAACTTGCAGCTAAGATTGCAACTAAATCAAGAATAACAATTCGGCATGCTATTGAAGCTGTTAATGCTTCAAAAAAATTATCATTGAAAGAAGGCTTGGTAAATGAAGCAAGTATTTTTGCTTTGTGCTGCGGTACTGAAGATTTTAAAGAGGGAACAACTGCTTTCATAGAAAAAAGGAAACCGAAATTTAAAAACGTATAAAAATAATTTTAATTCGAATTTTGTAAATGTATATCTCTCCAATTAAAAAAAAAATTATCCAAGCTCTTTTTGGTTTAGCTGTATTAACTTTAGTAGCTAATTTAATTGTTGCGAAATTTTTTAAAGGGGCGATTCAAAAAAAAGAAAGAGATTATAACTCAAATTTTATTAATAATCAGTTTTTGCAAGACGTCCACAACTTTGGAATTGAGAATTCCTGGATTAAAGATTTAAGTAAAGATGAATCAAACGCCAGCGTATATTCTTATAATGTTGACCTTCCTAAAGATTTGCCAATTCCCGTAGTACTTTCTGAAGTTTATAATTCCTTCTATCTTTCTAATGTTAGTATTCAAACAGTTGAAAAGAAAATAGGAGGGAAAACTGTTTTAGAAATTTCTTCTAATAACCATTTAGATCTTTCCGCAGAATTTAATTACAATGATAACATTAGAAGAAATGCTGGTAATATTGGCTTAATCGTTTTTGATTTAGAAAAACTTAATACAAAAGAAATTACTTCGATTACAGATTTCCCTCAAACTTTAGTTGCCGCACTTATTCCATCAAAGGAAGATTTAAAATTATCTTTAGAATTAACAGCAAATAGAAAAGAGATGGCAGTTTTATTAAATGACGATATCAAAGATGCGGATTACAAACTAAGCCCGGATTATTCGGAATATAGGCTTGGTATTGCAATAAGATCTATAATATCTGATTTCTCAAATGCAATATTTTTTGTAATTGATGATCATTCAAAAATATATCAATCATCTGATTATAATTTTATTCAAAGTGAATTTTCAAAACGAAATATAAAGTTAATACCTTCAAGTAGTTTAGATGTAATTCCCGACGGGAGTAGAGAAAATATTAAAACTAATTTTAGAAATTTAGTTTTAAAAACTCACATTGGAGACAATAAATTAATTTCAATTTATGCTGATGAATTTGAAATTTTGAAACCGGAAATTCTTAACTTAATTAAAGTAGGTTATAAATTTATAACACCTTCTATTCTTATAAATTTGAACAAAAGTAAAATCCCAAATAATTGAAAATTAATTAAATAAATTTATTCAATTACTTATTTCACCTTTAAAATCAACTTCTGTTACTTTTACTCCATTTATTTCAAATAGCTGCTTCTCTAATATATCTTTGCTGCCAACAATAACTATAATTGAGTCATCTGGCAAAATATATTTCTCTGCTGCTGAATTTACTTCTTCGATCGTCACTTCTTTTATATTTTTGATGTATGTATTAAAATAATCTTCTGGTAAAGAATGGATAACCGATCCAATTAAATTTGAAGCTATTTGTTTATAAGTTTCAAAGTTGGAAGGAAATTTTCTAATAAGAGACAATTTCGCAAATTCTAATTCTTCGGGAGTAACACCTTTTCTAATTCCATCTAGTTCGTTAAAAATTTCCTTTACAGCATTTGCTGTGTTTTCCGAAGCAACCGAAGTTGTAATATAAAAGTTTCCGCATTCTTTTAAATAATTAAATCTGGAGTGAGCTCCATAAGTATAGCCTTTTTTCTCGCGAAGATTTAAATTAATTCTGCTGGTAAATTGCCCGCCAAGAATTGTATTCAAAATTAATTTTGGAAAATAATCGTTGTCTTTTCGTTTAGTGGAAATATGGCCAACACGAATTTCACTTTGGACTGAATTTTTTTTATCAACAAGAAAAATATTTTTCTTGTTTGGCATAAGCGGAAATATAAGTTCTTGAGAAATATTTTTTGATTTCCATTTATGGAAATACTTATTCAAATTTTCTTGCAATTCTTCTTTCCCAATATTTCCGACAACAATTAATGAAGAATTATTTGGCAATATATATTTGGAGTAAAAGTTTCTTATGTCAGAAATAGAAATATTTTGTACACTGCTTTCGTATCCAGTAATCGGAAATGCGTAAGGATTTGTTTTCCCAAATACACAATATTCAAAAACTAAATCAGCTATCTCATCAGGTTCATCTTGCTGCTGAAGTAATCGTGTTATTATTTTTCTTTGTTCACGTAAAAAATCTTTTTCATCGAGATGAGGTGAAGTAATTACAAGCGATAAAAGCTCCAAAGATCTTTCAAAATTTTCAGTTAAAGTTTGAAGCGAAAAATATACATGATCTTCGCTGCTTGAAACATTAAAGTGCGAACCAATAGTTTCAAATTCGTCGCTAAGTTCGAGTGAATTATATTTACCGGCTCCTTCATCAACTGTCATTGAAAATAAATTTGATAAACCTTTTTTCTCATTTTCATCAAACACACTTCCAGCATTGATAATTAAGTTCATCTGAATGATCGGCAATTTTGATTTATTTATAAAAAAGACTTCTAATTCATTGTCTAATTTAAATTTTTCAATTTCTGGCAAAGAAAAATTAATTTCATTGGAAGGTGAAGGTTTTATTGATCGTTTTATCATAAATTATTTTCCTTCTTAATCTCATAAGTAGTTCTAGGAATAATTTGTAATTCGACAAATGGCTTGTCAAAATATTTTTCAATTGACGATTTTAATTTTTCACTCGAAACTTCTTCAAACCTTTTGAGATCATAATTAAATGAATTTGGTTCTCCCAAAAAGAAGTTATAAGAATTAATTTGATCAGCAAGCGAATCTAAATTCTGCATCGAATAAATGAAACTGGATTTTATTCCATTTTTTGATTTTATCAATTCTTTTTCTGTAACTCCAATTGATTTAATATTATTTAACTCATTTAAAATTTCTTCTTTTAATAATTCTAATTTTACTCCGGGTTTGGCAGTTGCAATTATTGTGAAAAATCCGCTTAGTTTTCCGGAAAATTGATATGCTGTTACATCTTGTGCAATTTCTTTTTCGAAGACTAAATTTTTATAAAGCCTTGAACTTTTTGACCCGGATAAAATATCTGAAAGTACATCCAATGCAGCATCGTATTCACCATAAGCTCTATCCGAATGCCACGTCATATAAATTCTCTCAAGTTGAACGTTATCTTCATGCGTAAGGAAAATATTACTTTGTAATTCTGAATGATGACTTGCATTTGAATTTATTTTTTTATCTGTCGAAATATTCCCAAAATATTTTTCAATTAAGTCTTTAGTTTCTGATTTATTGAAATCTCCGGCAATAACTAGGGAGGCATTGAAAGGCGAGTAGTAAGTTTTAAAAAAATCCGTAACGTCTTCCAGGTTGTAATTCAAAATATCCTGAACATAACCAATTGTCGGCCAGCTATATGGATGTTCTGATGAGTATAAATTTGAAATTATCAATTCCCATGCAAGTCCGTACGGCTGATTATCGTATCTTTCAAGTCTTTCATTTTTCACAACACTTCTTTGATTATCTAATTTTTCCTGAGTTAAAGTCGGAATGAAATATCCCATTCTATCAGCTTCAAGCCAGAGAATTAATTCAAGAAAATTGGATGGAACTTTTTCATAATAATTTGTTCGGTCAAAGCTTGTTGATCCGTTTAAGCTTCCACCGGCTTCTTGGATGTATTTGAAATGCATTTCTTTCGGAACATTTTCCGAACCTTGGAACATCATATGTTCAAAAAGATGGGCAAGTCCGGTTTTGCCTCTTCTTTCATTTGCAGAACCAACTTTATACCAAATGTTTGAGGCAACCAACGGCAAACTTGAATCTTTGAATAAAATAACTTCCAACCCGTTTTTTAATTTATATTTTTCATATTCAATATTTAGAAGATCCATATTTCTTTCATTTCTTTTTAAATAAAAAGGGCAGGAATTATTCCCGCCCTTTGTTAACAATCTTAAAAGATTTATAATTTAATTTCAATGTAGAAGCAAAAGAATTCTATCTGGCCTGATGGAACCGATCAATCTAAATAAATCTGTAAAAGGAATATCCCGGTCCCATGAAAACAAAGTTATAAAAGCTTCACCTTCAATATTACTATCCGGAACAAAGCCCCAGAAGCGGCTGTCGAGGCTATCATCTCGATTGTCACCCATCATAAAATAATAATTTTTTTTGAATGTGTAAGAAGTAACCGGTTTTCCTTCAATTGTAACAACTCCATTGTTTACATCCACAACTCTCTTGTCATACTCACGATCAATTGTAATTGCCCATTGTGCCACATTATTTGCATTTAATTGAATTGTGTAACCTTTCTTTGGAACAATAAGCGGTCCATAATTATCTTCATTCCAAGGCATTCCATTTGGGAAAATTTGATCGTTAACTTCCCCTGCAGGCTTTGTATAGCCGGCAATATATAAAATGTGCGGAGGAATCCAGAATTTTTTATGATTTACGTAAACAACTTTGTTGATCACTTGAACAGTATCGCCAGGAAGACCGATGCAGCGTTTAACATAATTTACGCCTCTGTCAGTAGCGTGTAATTGATCTTGCATTCCTGGGAATTCAAATACAACAATATCTTTTCTTCTTGGATTTCGAATTGCCGGCAACCTGAAGTGAGGAATTTCAATTTGAGTAAATGGAATATATTTAGGAGACTCAGAACCATAGATAAATTTATTTACCAAAACAAAGTCGCCCACTAAAATCGTATCTTCCATAGAGCCGGTTGGGATTCTTGTATTCTGAATTACAAATGTGATAATAAAGAATGCAGCTATACCGGCAAACAATAGAGATTCAAAAAATTCTTTTGCTTTCTCTTTTGGTGTTTTAATTTTTTTTAGCTCTTCTTCCGATTTTATACCGAAAAATCTTTTTAATCCGTTTTTAAAGGACAATTTATTTCTCCAAGTTTTATTTCAAAATTTTATTGATTTAACTTTTTAATGTTTCTAATTTTTTTCTTAATAGCTCATTTACAGTTTTGGGATTTGCTTTCCCTTTGGTTTCCTTCATTATCTGCCCAACGAAAAATCCAAAAACTTTTTCTTCGCCATTTATATATTGATTAACTTGATTTGAATTATTGTCTAAAATCTTCTCAACAATTTTTTCTATTTCACTTAAATCAGAAATTTGAATAAGGTTTTTCTCTTTGACGATTTCAGACGGAGTTTTGTTCTCTTTCAACATATCATGAAAAACATCTTTGGCAATTTTCCCGCTGATAGTTCCATCTTTAATTAGATTAAGAAGTTCACCAAGGTTTTCCGGTTGAATTGAAAAATCTTTTATATCAATTTTCTCATCATTTACAACTTTTAGAACATCTGTCATTATCCAATTGCTCGCAGATTTATAATCATCAGTTGTTGCGATTACATTTTCATAATAATCTGCGATTGGCTTACTCTGTGTTAAAAGTTCGGCATCGTAAACAGGAAGCTTGTACTTTTCAATCATTCTTATCTTCCTAACCTCAGGAAGTTCCGGCAGATTATTTTCAATTTCTGAT
>DAIEML010000150.1 GCA_027349615.1 Ignavibacteriales bacterium
ATTCCACATCATGATAATTAAACTACAAATTACATTTTCCCATTTCTAAATTTCTCAAATCTTGCCTGAAAGAATCTAAGGTATTTAGGTTCATAAACCATCTTTAATCCTTTAATCGATTTTCTATTTTCAAAAACCGAAACAACAGATTCATAAGCAACATCAATATGAGCTTGAGTATAAACTCTTCTAGGCAGAGTTAATCTAACTAATTCCAATTTTGGGAAATTATGATCTCCGGTTATTTTATTTCTCCCAGCAGAAACTATTCCTCTTTCCATAGCGCGAACTCCTGAATCAACATAAATTTCTGATGCTAATGTTTGTGCGGGAAATTGTGTTTGCTTTAAATGTGGTAAAAATCTTTTTGCATCAAGAAAAATTGCATGGCCGCCAATTGGTAATACTATTGGAATATCATATTCAAGAAGTTTATTTCCAAAATATTCAACTTGTCCAATTCTTGATCTTATATAATCGTAATTAACCATCTCTTCAATTCCTTTTGCCATAGCTTCCATATCTCTTCCAGCTAAACCTCCATAAGTATGAAGACCTTCATATACAACAACCATATTTCTGGCTTCTTCAAAAACTTTCTTATTTCTTGTTGCTAAAAATCCTCCGATATTAACAATCAGATCTTTTTTTGCACTTACCCAAATACCATCAAAATGAGAACACATTTCTTTTAAAATCTGTGCAATCGTTTTTTGTTCAAATACTTTTTCTCTTACTTTAATGAAATAAGCATTCTCAACAGCTCTTGTAGCGTCTAGCCAAAGCTGAATACCATGTTTCTTTGTAAACTTTTCTAGTTCAATTATATTTGACATCGAAATTGGTTGACCACCTGCCATATTAACCGGACCGGCTATACTTAAATAAGGAATTTTTTTAGCACCTACTTCCTTTACTAAATTTTCTAATTTGTTTAAGTCAACATTTCCCTTGAAAGGATGAGTGCTCAAAGGATTATGTGCTTCGTCAATTATGATATCTACAAAAGTAGCTCCGGCTAATTCCTGATGAAGTCTTGTCGTGGTGAAATACATATTGCCAGCAACGTAATCGCCTGGCTTAATAAGAATTTTGGAAATTAAATGTTCCGCAGCTCTTCCTTGATGAGTTGGAACGAAATAAGGATAGCCGTAATATTTCTTAACGTTGTCCCACAAATAATAAAAATTCTTACTACCGGCGTACGCTTCATCGCCAATCATCATACCTGCCCACTGCTGATCACTCATTGCATTCGTACCGCTGTCAGTTAGCAAATCAATATAAACATCTTCTGAACGTAACAAGAAAGTATTATAACCTGCTTCTTTTGCTGCTTTCTCTCTATGTTCTCGAGTTGTCATTTTTATAGGTTCAACAACTTTAATTTTAAATGGTTCTGCCCATGATCTTTTAGTTAATTTTTTACTCATTTCTTATCCTTTTTTAATGATTGAATAAGTTAGTTACGTTGATAATTCCGAATACTATTTGTATTTAAGATGATTATTCTGATTTATCATTATTATATCGAATAACCTTCGTAATATTAAGATTAATACGAATACTAATCAATATTCACTATGAATATTTATATTCAGACTAAAAACGATTTAGGAAAGAAATTATTTGATACTATCGAGGAGTAGAAAATTATTTTCTTTATAATTTGATTTTGAAGTGAGAATTTTGAATTCATATCTGCAAACTTTTTCAAGAGGACAAATACTACATTTAGGGTTTGTAGGTTTGCAAATTTCTCTACCCAGTTTAATTAGATTTGTGTGAAATTGGTGCGCAATATTTTCTGGCAAATTTTTATTAAGCAATTTAAAAGTAATATCTGGAGAATTTGTTTTTACAATCCCTATACGATTTGTTGTGCGATGGACATGCGTATCAACTGGACATACGTTTCTTCTCATTGAAAAAAGCAGTACACAACTCGCCGTCTTTACACCAATTCCATTAAACTTAGTCAACTCTAATATAACTTTTTCATTATTCATCTCAATTAAGTGCTCTAAAGAAATTTTTCCCTTTTCTTTTTTAATTGTTACTAAAAAATTCTTAATTGATTTTGATTTTTGTTTACTTAGGCCGGCGACTTTTATTTCCTTTTCAATTTGAGCAATTGATAATTTTGAAACAGAATCCCAATCCGCATAATTATTTTTTAAATTTTGGAATGCTCTAAAAGAATTTTTATCGTTTGTATTTTGAGAAAGAATAGTTGCGATTAAAAGGTCAACTGATTTTGGTGGAATTTCAGATCGATGTGGTACGCCGTATTTTTTTAATAATAAATCATTAATTTTTTTAATTTCTTGTTTCATAAAGAGTAATAATAAAAAAAGAGGAGCTAAAAGCTCCTCTAAATAATTTTACTTTCCAATTAATTATAACTGCAAACCAATATCTATAAATTGCACACTCTGAAGTCTTCCGTAGTTTGCCCAGCCATAATTAAACATCACGGTTATTTGGTTATTAATTTTATAATTAACACCGCCTCCTAATGTTAATCCTTCTTCACTATTTCTCATAAATAATGATTTATAACCAGCACGGACAAAAAATGTTTCATTATATGCTAATTCCATACCGCTATTTAAATATTCCGTATTATCGTTAGGATGATTCGCATCAACAGCACCGGTAAGTCGAATATATCGGCTCTTAATTAAATTCATTGATAATCCAATTCTGAATGTTAAAGGCAGATCATAACTATCAGTATTGTACTGTGATAAAACATTATTTGGACCTGAGTTTATATTGTTATTTGGGTCGGTATTAAAAAGCAAATCTCTTCCACTCATTTGCATTTTGGTACCAAAATTTGAAATGCTTGCACCAATTATAAGATCATTAAATGGAGTTATATAATAAGTACCTACATCAACCGCAAAACCATTTGCACTTTCATTCCAAATTGCTTCTCTTATATATTTTGCTTGAAAGCCAAATGAGAATCTATCTGTAAGTTTTCTTGCAAATCCAACTCCAATTGCAATTGAACTTGCATCCCAATATTCACCATTACCATCTGGATAGTCAAATGTCCTAACTTTATCTTGCGGAACCGATAATGATGTAAGATCTGCAAATAATACTCCTAAGTCAGGAATATTAATTGATGCTGCAGCAAAATCATAACTTATATCAGCAAGCCAATTAGCATGATTAAATGTAACTTGAGAGTTACCATCTTCATTTGCTATTCCCGCGGGATTATAATAAACGCCATAAATATCATTGCTTAAACCAGTATATGCACCACCCATTCCAATAGATCTTGCGCCAGCGCCAATTTTCAAAAATTGGCCAGCTGTTGTTCCAACTTTTGCTGTGCTTCTATCTGATTGAGCAAATAGAAAATTACTGGTTAATAATAAAAAACATGTTAAATAAACTGATAAAAATTTTTTCATAATTATAAAATCCTGTTAGTTTGATTTTTCAAACATGACTCCGTTAACTTGAAATTAACGGAGTCATAAATTTTATTTTATAACTGCAAATCTTCCTATTTTCTGCCCAATACCTGGCGCATCAACTTGGAAGATATATACTCCATATGCTATTCTTTCACCTTCGTAGCTTAATAAATCCCACGAAGTCATACTTGTATTATCATCTTTCTCAATTGTCTGCACTAGTTCTCCTGTAATTGTGTAAATTCTAATAGTGCATTTAGGGGGAAGATTTCTAAACTGAATTTGCCTATCTCCTCTTGAATCCGTAAATGTTCCAGGATTTTCTGCAACACTGTAAGCTACATAAGGATTAGGAACGACATAAATATTGTTAAGATCATTTTTAGCTAAATCTGATTTGAATTCAGCTGGAACTGTATGATACATATATGTATCTCCAGCTTGAAATGGTTTTAAAGTTTTTACCGCAAATACATCACCAGGTTTTGGGAAAACTGGTTTCAAAGTACTGTCAGTAGGAAGCTTAAAATCAACTTCATAACTTGTTGTAGCTCCGGTAGCATTCTGTGGTCGTAAAATTATCGGTTGATCAAAATTCCATCTTGAATTTTGTTTCGTACCTAATTTTACAAACAATAAATATTTCGCTGGTTGATTTGTAGTTACATTAACAATATTAAAAGGACAAATAACTTTTAAGGTAGAAAGATTTGTTGAAGCTGTGTCTCCCGGATGCAGCCATTGTCCGCTGTCTGTCGTATCTAAACCGGTAAATCTAATTTCCCAATCAGCACGAGTTTGTACTTTTGGATTGCCTGAAATTGGAGGGAAAACAATTTTTGAAATTAAATTTATTTTATCATCATTAACATAACCAGAGTTTACTGTATCAATTGTTAAAGGATCGTCTTGAACTTTAATCCGCATTCCATCAAAACTATTATTGCCATCTTCATTATTGATAAGCTTGCTTTGATAAATAGGATAATACCTATAAGCAGCTTTAAATAATTCTCCCACTGGCAATGAACCTTTTGATGAACCTCTGATTCTTCCAAACTGTGAATTTAACACATACTTTGAAGGATCAACTAAATTATTACCTGAATCAAACAATTGAAAACTTTCAGGTATAATGTTTGGATAACTTAAAGAAACAAATACTGTATCATTAGCTTTGAAGTTTTCATTAATTCCTGTTGAATCGATTACATTATAAGTTACGCTATCTGCAAATATTACTTTGTAAAGTTTATCCTGAACTGCAAGATCATTTAAAACTTGCATCTTAATTTTACCAGTTGAATTACCGGTAATCTGTTGAGGAGTTCCATCTAATCCTGCTTCGGCATTTTTTATTCCTGAAGGTAAAGGACCTGGAGTTGCCTCAGCAGTATTAACATCAAACTTTAACTTTCCTGTAATTGGATCCTTTGATATTACAGATTGACATTCTGATGGAGGAATACTGAATTGTATTGATCCCATATCATAAGAAACTAAAGCATAATAATAAGTAACACCATTTTGTACCGTAGAATCAACAAATTCATGAACTAATCCGGTGTTGTTGCCAATAAAATATTTTACTGCGTGGCCAATATATTCAACTGGGAAAAATCCTGATAAAGAATCAACTAAATCCCACTGGGCTCTTTTTCCAGTGGTTGGATCAAATAATGCTTGGCCTAAAAATGGAGTTCCATTTCCATCTGTAATTGTATAAACATCACTAAAATTATAATCTCTGCTTCTATATAGTTTATAACCTTCAAAGTCATTTATTCTTGTAAAAGGATCAAATGACTTTTCAGCTTTTGTATCCCAATATAGTGTAACTCTGCCATTGCCAGGAACTGCAGTAAGAGTTGGCTTGTCTGGCGGTTTTGCAAATCTGTAAGATGACTCCAAAATTCTCTGGGAAGTTTCTGCATTTAAAACTAATGCATCAAGATTATCACCAAACAATATTGACATTGAAAATCTTTGGGACTGTTGTTTTTCTAGCTTCATCGGTCCAGTATCAAAGTTAAAAATATTATCACCAGGCTGTTGTAAAAGTGTCTGGTTAGGATCAATACTATCTGATGAAGCCCATTCCCACATTAATGAATAATTTAATGGAACATTTGGTAATCCATTTGTATATTGAGCCGCGTGGAATGCTGTTAATCCTAATTGATCTGATTCGTTAACGTCTCTCATTCCAAAATCAGGTTCTGATCCTGCCCATAAATAGCCAGGTAATTTTTCATCTGATAATGGTTCTCCAACATCATACTTACCATTTCCATTTTGATCTAAATACCAAGCTTGAGAAGGTTTACCATCACCTTCACCATAATCCGGCCCTGGATAATTTGGAGAGTTAGGACCAATTCCATCTATTCCAACATCATCTTTTGTAGGATCCCAATCACCAT
>DAIEML010000151.1 GCA_027349615.1 Ignavibacteriales bacterium
TTATAAATTAAATGATGATTTAGAATATTTCATTGCAAAAGGCGCAACTCATAATGAAGCAGCTTGGGCAAAAAGAAATTGGCGGTATTTGGAATTTATGTTTGGGATGAAAGATTAAAATTTAATATCTATCAAGTTTAAACTTTTCACCAAGATATAATTTTCTTACTTCAGCATCTTCGGCAAGTTCGTTCGCTTTGCCTTGCTTAAAAATTGTTCCGTTGATAAGAATGTAACCATTATCCACAATACTCAAAGTTTCATGAACATTATGATCTGTAATTAGAACTCCGATGCCGCGGTTTTTTAAGTTGGCTACAATCTGCATAATGTCTTCAACTGCAATCGGATCAACTCCGGCGAATGGTTCATCGAGTAAAATAAAATCGGGATCAGTTGCAAGCGCTCGAGCAATTTCCGTTCGTCTTCTTTCACCTCCGCTTAATTGAAATCCTTTACTTTTTCGAATATGAGCAATGCTTAAATCTTCTAATAATTTTTCACATTTTTCTTTTCTTGATTTTGAATCAAGTTTTGTTAATTCAAGAACCGCCATTAAATTATCTTCAACAGAAAGTCTGCGAAACACAGAAGCTTCTTGCGGAAGATAACCAATGCCCATCCTTGCACGCTTAAACATTGGTTGATGTGTAATTTCATTTTCATCTAAAAAAACTTTTCCGCCATCAGGACGAATCATCCCTACAATCATATAGAAAGTTGTAGTTTTGCCAGCACCGTTTGGACCAAGCAGTCCAACAATTTCACCTTTAGAAACTTTAACCGAAGCTTTATTAACAACGGTTCTCTTTTTATAAATCTTAATTAAATTTTCGCTTCTTAATGTTGTCGTATTCATTTATGTATTTTGTTGTTGGTTGATTTATTTCCACTTGGTAAAATATCTTTTGGCATTATTTTTTTATTTGAAATTTTTTCTGGTATTAAAACATTGTTTAAAATATTTAGTTGAGAAAGAAGATCTTCTTTTTTAGGACGATTTTTATAAACGACAAATCCAGGTAAAGTAAATGCAAGTTCATTTCCCTCAACTTTATTTTCAGGATGATATTCGCTTGTTGGTGAACCGTATAATTTAACTTCGCTTACTTTTTTATTTGAGAAAATTATTCTTGCTGAATCTGATGAAGACTTAGTTAAACCGTTTGGATTATTCTCTTCATAAAGATAATAAATGCTATGAATTCCGCCATACACATCGGTTTCACTAATTCCATTATCATCGAAATGTATTTTAATATCACTGCCTGACATCTGGTCAAATCTTTTTTCAAATTTTTGATTTTGTGATAATATAAAAGCATTCTTATCAACATCAAGTAAATAAATTTTATTTTCTTTCAAAAATATTGTTACTGAATCTCCGGTTAGCTGCGAATTATCGTACCAGATAATTGGCTGATTTGAGTTTTCACTAATTTTTTTTGTAACAATTTTTCCAAGCGATCTATAATATTCAGTGAAATCATTTTTCGAAGCAAACTCACCGCGTACAATCTGCACGGAATCTTCAGCTTTAAAAATATTAATTGTGTCTCGATAAGCTTCCATTTTTTGAGATTTAATAATCAAAGTATCAATCTTAATTGAATCAATTTTTTCAGTTTCGCTTAAACTATCGTTGCTTTTATAAACCGACGAATCAATTTGTAAAAATAAAGGTTCCTTCGTAACAAGAGTATAAAATCTTTGAGGGTAATCTTCTAAATGATTTCCATAAATAATTGAGTTATTAGAAGTGCTGCTAATCTTAACATGATTTTCTGCAAATGTAATTCTTGAGTCGCGATAATGAACAAGGCTGTCAGCTTGAATAGTATTTTTAGATTCAACAATTTTAACATTTCCAACTGCAACCGCTTTACCTTGATCTTTATAATAAATTAATAAATTAGAAGTCAAGGTTGAAGAAGTATCAACAAGTTTAACGTTGCTGTTAAACTCTGCCCGGTTTTGATCGAAATAATAAATTCCGGTATCGGCAGTTAAAACAACTTTTTTATCATTTAAAGTTACACCAGAATTTGATTGTGCTTTCCTTTCATTGCCATAATAAAATCCATGCGACGTTGTAATTGTTAAAGTATCTTGAGTCGCAACAACATTACCAATTAGCTCGGCATAATTTTTAGAAATATATTGAATAGCATGATCGCATGTTATTCTAACATTGCCTTGAGTTAAAACAACGTGTCCATAAACGTCGCGAATAGATTCGCCGTCCACCATTCTTCCGGAAAGGCTGTCACCATTAACTATAATGTAATCTTGCTGCTGTGCAAATGCGTTAACAGTAAAAAAGAAAAGAAGTCCGCTAAACAAAATTATTTTTGAAAACATAAATTAGATTTTTATTCTCTCTTCATTTAACCTTTAAGAGGAAACATCATTTTGGTTTTTGATTTTTCGATTTTGAATTGCTGATAGAATCAATCCGAGTAACATATGTATTATTATAAATAGTATAATTTCTCAAATTCTGATCAGAATCAAATCCGTAGCCTTGTATTTTTTCTTTTGGAGAAATTATTGTAACAAATTTATCTGATACTATTTTTCTATCTTTATTCCGCCACATTAATTCTTGAGTTTTCAATGTTACTCCGCTATCACTAACAGCAACAACACTGTCAATTGCATATAAGTCTTTTGTGATATCATCAACCTTACCTTTGTTTGAAGTAAGAATCGTTCCAACTTTTCCATTAAGATTATAAAAATTTACTTTTATCGTATCAAGCAAAGTTTCCTGCGGTTGATCATACATCATTAAATGATTTGCAAACAATACAGCCTTTGTTTTTCCTGAATCGCTAAAAAAAACAGTATCGTCCCAGCTTTCTTGAGCCGGCAGTTTTGTTACTTGAAGTGCGGAATTAATCGTCGGCTGTACTTTTACTTCACTGCAGCCGGCTAATAAAAAAAATGATATTACTAAGAATAATAATTTCATCTCTGGCGAAGGCCAAGGTTGATTAAATCATGAAGGTGGATAATTCCAATCGGTTTACTTCTTTCGTCGATAATAATCATCGCGGTAATTTTAAAATTTTCCATCTGCTGTAATGCGAACGAGGCTAGATAATTATCTTTCATTACCTTTGGATTATGTGTCATTATATCTTTTGCGGTTAAATCTTTTATATCAAGAGTTCGTTCAAGTAATCTGCGTAAATCTCCGTCAGTGATTACTCCGGTTAATTTTCCGGATTCATTAACAACAGTTGTAGTTCCAAGTCTTTTAGAAGTGATTTCGAGAATAACATCTTTAATCGAAGTTTTTTCTAACACTTGAGGGATTTTATCTCCTCTAATCATTATTTCTTTTATTTCAAGCGATAATCTTTTTCCTAAGCTTCCTCCAGGGTGCAAGTAAGCAAAATCTTCAGCTGTAAAACCTCTTTTTTGAAGTAGCGCAATAGATAGCGCATCGCCCATGGCAAGTGTTGCTGTTGTTGATGCAGTTGGTGCTAAATCATGCGGACAAGCTTCTTCTTTAACACTAATATTTAAAAAAATATCGCACTCAGAACCAAGTCTAGAATTTTTGTTACCGCTCATTGCAATCAATGTAACTTTTAATCGCTTAAACATCGGAATTAGATTTAATATTTCTTCAGTGTTTCCGCTTTTTGAAATTAGAATTACAACATCTTCTTGCCGAACCATTCCTAGATCGCCATGTAAAGCATCGGTGGGATGTAAATATATTGCAGCAGTACCCGTTGAGTTTAATGTTGCTACAATTTTTCTTGCAATTAACCCGGACTTTCCCATTCCTGAAAGTACAACACGGCCTTTGGAATTATAAATTACTTCTACAGCTTTTACAAATTCGCTATCGATGCTTTCCGAAAGATTTGCAACAGCTTCAGATTCAATTCTAATTACCTCTTTCCCCTTTTGAATAATTTCATCGGCAGTCAATGCTTACCTCAATTTTTATTTAATAATGTTTTACAATTTTGTCAATTGCTTTTGTTTCGATGAGGAGATTTTTTAGATCACTCAATGGAAGCTGACTTGAAGCATCACTTAATGCTTCTTTTGGGTTTGGATGAACTTCTAAAAATAATGCATCAATTCCAACCGCTGCTGCAGCACGCGCCAACGGTTTAATAAATTCCGGTTCGCCGCCGCTTATATTTCCTTTACTTGTCAATTGTACCGAATGCGTTGCATCCATTACAACCGGATAACCGAATTTTTTCATAATAATAAATGAACGCATATCAACAACTAAATTATGATAACCGAAAGTTGTTCCGCGTTCGGTTAAAAGAATTTTTTTATTTCCAGTCAATGCAACTTTTTCAGCGGCATGTTTCATATCATCAGGAGCTAAAAATTGTCCTTTTTTAATATTTACAATTTTTCCGCTTCTGCCTGCTGCAATTAATAATTCTGTTTGCCTGGAAAGAAATGCTGGGATTTGTAAAATGTCGGCTACTTCAGAGGCAGTTTTAATTTCTTCTTTGGTATGAACATCAGTTAGAATTGGAAGGTGGAATTTTTTCTTTACTTTTCCTAAAATTTTAAGTGCTTCTTTGTCGCCAATTCCGGCGAAAGATTTTACGCTTGTTCTATTTGCTTTTTTATAGCTTGATTTAAAAATGTAAGATATATTCAATTCAGAGGTTATCTCTGCAATTTTTTCTGCTGTAGATAAAATCATTTTTTCGTTTTCTACAACACATGGACCAGCAATCAGAATAAACGGATTATCGTTTCCAATTTTTATATTATTAATTTCAACCAATCGTGTTAACTTATTATTATGAAAAATTCTTTGATTCAAATATAACAAATTCAAAATCTTTATTTTAATTTTTTTCTAAGCTGAAATTGCTTTACCTAACAATAAAAATGTGATGTACGAAAAAGATCAGTTTCTATAGCTTTAAGATTCTTTAAAAAATAAATTTTCTATATTATTATTGAAGGCGGAATCTTATATAAATAAATTAGCTTTATGATTTTTTCAGAATAATTATTGTGGAATTAACGTGATTAAAGTAAAATATATTTTCGTTTCAACACTAACCATCCTTTTAATTTTAACCAACTTAGAATTTACTAATGCGCAATCCGGAAGTGTGATGAATTCTTCCGAATTGAAATTGGAACTTGATAAACTAAATGTTCTCGGAAGTGTCCTTTATGTTGCGGCTCATCCTGATGATGAAAACAACGCACTGCTTGCTTACTTTGCAAAAGGTAAATTATTAAGAACAGGATATTTGTCATTAACGCGCGGCGACGGTGGGCAAAATTTAATTGGCCCTGAACAAGGTGCGTTGCTTGGTGTTATTAGAACTCAAGAATTGTTGGCAGCAAGAAGAATCGACGGAGCTGAACAGTTTTTCTCGCGCGCTATAGATTTTGGATTTTCTAAATCCGCTAAAGAAACTTTAGACTTTTGGGGAAAAGATAAAATTCTTTCCGATGTTGTTTGGGTAATAAGAAAATTTAGACCGGATATAATTATTACAAGATTTCACGGCACTAAAGAAGATGGCCACGGAAATCATACTGCCTCAGAAATTTTAGCCGCTGAAGCTTTTAAATTAGCTGGTGATCCAACAGCTTTTCCAGAGCAGCTTCAATTCGTAAAACCATGGCAGCCAAAAAGAATTTTTTGGAACGCATGGCTTCCTTTGCTGGAACGTGAACACGCCGATCTATCAAAATTTATAAAACTTGATGTTGGAGTTTATAATCCGCTGCTCGGCGAATCATATACTGAAATTGCCGCTCAAAGCAGAAGTATGCATAAGA